>JASHRL010000184.1 GCA_030037355.1 Candidatus Acidiferrales bacterium
TCCCAGCCGCCCGCTCGCGATTCCGCGGTCGCGCAAACCTTCCGCCGCGCGTTCGTACGGGCTTTCGTTTTCCTGCCAGATGCGTATATCCGGATTCCCCGCAAACGGTCCTCGGTTGATCTGTTCCCGCGCGCGATCCTCTTCGAATCCCGGACAAACAAAAAACGCCTCGCCCTTCGCCGGCACAATCAGGAAAAATGACCGCTCGCTCAGCCACCAATCGATGTTCGCAAAATATTGCAGCGACGACCCTCCGATCAGTACAATCGCGTCGATATTGTTCGCTCGCATCAGCCGCCGCGCTTTCTCGACGCGCTCCTGCCTCTCCGCCGCCGTAATCGGCTCCGCCTGATCGCGCATCGACTTCAAATTCGCAATCGACGGCGGCAGCGCCGCGCAGCCCGCATTCTCCTGCGCCGGCAGCCATCTTGACGCCAGCGGCAAACTCGCAGCCAATCCTCCCAGTTGAAAAAATCTTCGTCGGCTTAGCATCGTTTCATCCTCCTCGGTGTTTGGTTTTCGCATCCATCAAATCTCTTTGTCTTAAGAAGGCGCCGCCAAAGGGGCACGCCTTGTGGATCGCGGCCTGCCTGGCTCCTGCCCGCCGTGGCGGGCAGGCGGGCTTTTTATCCTGAGCCGGTCTTGCGAAGGCCAGCCGCAAAGTACGGCTTTCGACTCCTGCAACACCCTGTGAGCTCTCCTACGCGAAGCGCATTCCTGTGGCTTTCGCGCCGCAGGCTTTCTTCCGCGAGTTGGCACGAAGCCGCAAAGGGCGTGTCTTGTGGGTCGCGGCTTCAGCCGCGACAACAAGCTTCGTGTTATGAGAGCGGCTTTAGCCGCTGAAGTACAGTTCAGGTTTTTGCACGCTCTTAACTCAATACACCCAGCTCATGTCCGCATCCTTCGGCGCTGTTTTCTTCATCCACTCCGCCGCTTGCGGGAAAATTCGCTGGTTCCACGTCATCCCGCTCACTCCCGGCGGATTGATCGGCCCGCCCGTGTAGCAGTGCGGTTGCTTTTCGCCGTACTCGAAATCGCCTGCATAATACGGATAGTTCGTCTGCTCCAGAAAATCCTGCAGCAGCGACACCGCGTTATTCAAGTAAAACGTATCCATCGTCCCGACCGTAAAATGCAGTTTACCCACGAGCTTCGGCCCCAGCGTGCTCCAGTTCGTGCGGATGATGTAGCTCAAGTCGTAGTGCTGCTTGTAGTATTCCGCTACATCGTGATTCACTTCTCCCGTCATCGGATCCCAGATTTCCTGCGGATATCCGTCGTCGCCCACGGGGCTGAACACCGCCTGCCAGATATCGAACTGATCGCCTGACCGGCTCTTCGTTCCCAGCACCAGTTCGCGATGCGTTTCGCCTTCCATCGTGTTTTCGATCTCGTCGTCCGTCGTACGCATCATCCCGCGCGGCACTTTCGCAAACGGCCCTTCCACCCAGAACGCATTCTTGTCTTCGTACAAATTCACCGTCTGATACGCGCGAAAATCCACCGGGTCCGGGCACGCCGTCCACGCTCCGTTGTAAAAATCCGGATAGAACACCTGCGACGCCAGCGTTTCCCATCCGCCTGTCGATCCGCCATAAACCGCGCGCGCCCAGCCCTGCCCGATTCCGCGGTACCGCCGCTCCACTTCCGGAATCAGCTCTTTCACGATCGCGTCGCCGTACGGCCCCACGTTTTCCGAATTCACCGCGTACGAATCGTCGAAATACGGATTCGCATGTTGAATCGTCAGCACCAAAAAGTGCGGCAATCTTCCCGAAGTCCAGTCCTGATAAAATTTGTACGCATATTCCTGCGCCATTCGCTCGCGTCCCGTCGCATCCGGCGACGGCGGCTCCGTCCGAAACGCGATCGCCGCGCGCCAGTCCGGCGCGAAATGCCCTTGATACACCATCAGCGGGTAGTGCGCGTTCGGATGCTCGTTCCATCCCGCCGGCAGCAGCACGTCGCCCGTGATGTACGTCGGCGTGCCGTAAAATTTCGTCAGCAGCGCGCTCTCGATGCGCACGTGCTTGATCCAGTCCGTATCCTCCGGCGCTGTCACCGGCGGCATGACTTCGCTCAGCTCCACGCGAATCACGCCGCCTGCCGCCGGATCCACATGCAAGCGCTGCACGGCGCTGTACAAATTCCCCGGCTTGCGCGCCCAGTGCTGTCCTTCGCCTTTGTCCGGAGGCAGCTCGACCGTATGCCCGTTCGCGAGATGATACGTCTGATAAATATTCAGCGCCGCCTGCACGTAATAATCTCCCGCCGCCACTTTCGCCAGGCTCTCGATCGGATATCCGAACACCGACGCGTCCACCGTCACCGGCGTCCCCGGCATCCAGTCATTCACGTTCACGCCAAACATCTGCGCCGCCGTCAGCGCCGTGTATCCGGTTTGAAATCGTGGCTCGGGGTCGCCCGTCGTCGCCAGTACCAGTATCACGCGTCCCGTCAGCGGCGCCGCGCTTCGCTCGCTCGGAAACGTAATCTCGAATTTCAGCCCATTTGATTTTTCCGCAGCCGCGCCTTTGTGCGTCCGTGAATTTTTCCGCGAAGAAGCCTGCGTGCTTTCCTGCCCCTTCGCTGCGCGCGCAAAAATCCCCCAGCAAACCAGCGCCGCCAGGAACAGCCACGTCGCGTTTCTCCGTCTCTTTTCCCGCGCACCAATTCGTTTTGTACAATTCGCTGCCGTTTTGTTTCTTCGCATAGGCACCCCCGGATGGTCTTTCAGCGCACGGCATCATACTCGCCTTTTTTCTCTCCGGCGCCGTTTTTTCATTCGCCCGGCCACACTTCGCCTGATTTCTGCCAGCCCTTTGAAAAATCGAAAAGGCTTGTCATTCCGAGGAGCCAGGCGACGAGCCTGCCTGCCGCAGGCAGGGAATCTGCAGTTCGTTTTTGCTTGGAGTACTTCGGTGGTGGGTCAGTTTGAATTTTCTGGCAAACGGGGTCCCCAGGTCCTCGGATAGGGGAGCTTGGGGGATCGTGACACAAGGAGCCAAAATTCGAACTGCCCCATGGCTGTGTCAGGGCACGGTTTTAACCGTGCCGCTCAAACTTCAAAAGAAAAAGGGCTTCAGCCCCTGGGGTATGACTAGGACGCTCGAAACTCTCGTCTCCCGAATCTGGGAAATACAACATTAGTTACGCATTTCTTGCCTTAGTCGTCTCGCGTGAATGGCGCTCCGCTCGTTTTCGTGCGCGCGTGATCTTCCCAAGATCAATACCACGCACCAAAGGACGAGTTTTGTGGGTCGCGGCCTGCCCGGCGCCCGCCGCGGCGGGCAGGCGGGCTTTTTATCCTGAGCCGGTCCTGCGAAGGGCAGCGCGCGAAGGACGGCCTTCGACTCTTGCAGCACCCTGCAAGCTCTCGTACGCAAAGCGCATTCCTGCGGTTTTCGCACCGTAGGCTTTCTTCTAAGGGTTACACCATGCAGCTGGGCACGCGTTTTGTGGGTCGCGGCTTTTTATCCTGACCGGTCTTGCGAAGGGCAGCCGCGACGTAAACGCTATGTTATGTGAGGGGCTTCAGCCCCTGAAGTACGCTTTCTTGAATCCTTCAGCAGCCTGCTAGTGCTGCGGTTCCGCCAGCCATCCGTCGAGCACCCGCTGCTGCTCCGCCGGCGTATTTTCAAACATGATTCCCATCCCAAATTCCGCGTGAACGTTCAGCACGCGTCCGTTCGTCTGAAACGTCTGCCCGCCTTTCGTCAGCTTCACGCGCACTTCCGTTCCTTCCGCAAACGTATTCATCGCGCCCATATAGCAGCCGGTCGCGCTCAGTTGCGTCGTTTGCGCCATGATGCGCTCGCCCGAGCGGATCTCCGTCACATCCGCCAGCGCCACGATGATGTGCCGCTGCGCCACGCGCCGCTCCGAGCCTTGTCCCGCTCCGCCCGCGTTTTCCGGATTCGAACTCCTATCCGCCATTCCTCACCTCGATCTCGCGCCGCCAGTTCCTCGCCGCA
>JASHRL010000185.1 GCA_030037355.1 Candidatus Acidiferrales bacterium
AACGCTGGGAGGGAAACATCCATCGCTCGTTTCCTGTTTCCACGATGAGCAAGCCCTGGGTTAATGCGACGAGTTGCCCGCGGTGGTGAGTGTGCTCCGGCGTCCAGCCCTCGACCGTCCGCCGCTGGAAGGTATAAGCCAACACCGGCGTATCGCTCTCGTAGAGACGGCGCAGTTCCTCCATATTCGGTACTGAGAACATGGATTTGCGAGGTTGACCCTTTTCCGACATATATCGCCACTTTTGCGTTAGCGGAACAAGCGGAACCCCGCTAGAGTACGCGGCAGAGCAGCGAAAGACAACATGGGGAAATGCCAGGAGACGTAATGCACGTTTGAAAGGCAAACGAAGATGGTCCCGAAGATTTTGGAGAAGCAAAGCAGACGGCGCGAAATGTTGCGAAATTCCGCCAAGTTTATTCGGCACTTTCATTCGCACTTTGCGGGTGAGTTAGATCACTACCGAGGAGATCGGAACAATCCATGAGAAAGCTAATCTTCGCAATCCACACGACCCTGGATGGCTGCGTCGACCACACCAAACAATTTGTCGATGAAGAAGCGTTTGAATATTCTGCGCACCTCATGCGAGATGTTGATCTGCTCGCCTTTGGGCGTAAAACCTATCAATTGATGGTTCCCTATTGGCCGGATGTAGCGAAAGACCCGTCCGCGGCAAAATCGGACGCCGAATTTGCGCGGACATTTAACTCCATCAACAAAATTGTTTTTTCGCGATCGTTAGCCAGCGCCGAAGATAAGAATACGAGAATTGTTCGTGCGAATCTTCGCGACGAAATACTGAAATTGAAACAAGAGCAAGGCAAAAGTATTTTGGCCGGCGGCGTGGATATTCCTTCACAACTTATCGAGCTTGGTCTGATTGACGAATATCATTTTGTCGTTGGGCCAGTCCTTGCGGGAGCAGGGAGACGGTTGCTGGAGGGTGTTAGCCTACCGGAGAGATTGCAGCTAAAACTTGTTGAGTCGAAGATTTTTAAATCAGGATGCGTCGCGCTTCATTACCTAAAACGATGATAAAAGGATCGGTTTCGTGGCAGGAAATCCTGGACAGCGGGCCGTGCGGAAACTAATTCATTACCCCTCCTCGAAGCGACGCTGATTTGCGCCGCCCGAGACGAAAAAGCTGAGACAGGACATTTTTCCTTTCCCGCTGCGGATTTACCTGGGCGCTGCGCCAGCAGGATTCGGCCGCCAAAGTCCCCACGCTTCGCGAGCGACGCTCGCTTTCTTGACTCCTTTTTCGGTCAGGGCGGGCAGGATGAGGCGCCCGGCGGGATACTAATCGATCGCACGTACGGCGCGATGCGAAGCAGCAAACAGGATGATCAGGAGCACCATGGCCCCTGCGCACAGGAAGGTTCCCGGGATGCTGGCCTTCAGTGCGACGCCTGCGATTGCCAACGAAAACGGCAGGAGTCCCATGGACGCGAACATCAGCACACTCATGACGCGGCCCATCACGGCGCGATCAACTCGCTGCTGAAACCAGGAGATTAGCTGGATGTTCAGGAACGCAGCGATGGCTCCGAGCAAGACGAGATCGGGCACCAGAGTCGTCATGCGGCTAAGGAATCCGATGGGGGCAACACAGAGACCGATGACCGCGCCGGCCAAGAGCAGAGTACGTCCGCGACGGCGCTGCCGCACCAAACCGGCACCGAGCATTCCAACGAGGCTGCCGGCCGCGAACGCGGACATAAGGAATCCGAACGCCGAGGCCGTGCCAAAGTCGCGTTTAGCGATGACAGCCAGACCGATACTCACTGGGCCAGCGATGGCGAAGTTAAGGACGGCGATGACGAGCATGAGCGAGCGGAGGGAGACATCGGCCTTGACGTAACGAAAGCCGTCTGCGATGGACCGCATCATGTTCTTTTGCGGCGCTCTGCTGCCGGGGGCCGGTGGATCGGGCAGGCGCACCAAGGCGGCGATGATGCCGAAAAAGCTGATGGCATCGAGCAGAAAGGCCCACGCATTGCCGAATGCTCGGATGAACAAGCCGGCTGGCCCAGGAGCGGCCAGCGTGGTGATTTGCCGTGTCGATGCGGAAACAGAATTCGCCGCGGGAAGCTGTTGGGGTTCGACGATGGACGGCAGAAACGCGGAGCCGGCTGGATAGGAAAAGGCATCAGCCACGCCAAATCCGAACGCAAGAAAATAGAGTTCCCACAGGTGCAGATCCTTGAGAAATAGCAGCGCCGCCACCGCGCCCACGAGCAGCGACCGGGCGAATGCCGTGAGCATAAGGATCCGTCGCGGAGACGCACGATCGCTCACCGCTCCACCCACAAGCATGAGCACGGCGCGGGGAATTGCGGCAAGCATTTCGATGGCGCCAAGAATGATAGCGGAGCCGGTCAGCGAAAGTACGAGCCACGGCAAGGCAACAAGGTAGAACTGGTCGCCGGTCCAGGAGATGGTGTTGCCGATCCAGAGCAGGCGGAAAGCCCGGTTGCGCAGCGGATGCTGCGTCTTCCGCACGGATTCGCCTGCGGCCCGGCTTTTATTAGGCTGCTCCTCTACTCCCAAGATGTTGCTCCAAGTTTCAAAATCGCAGACGAGTCATGCAGACTTGCGCGAAATTCACTCGGTGATGGGTCTCCCATGGCCTGGGCCTCCTCACGTCAAACGATTGGCTACTCGTTCAGGGCTTCGCGGAGGAACTGGGGCGGCCAGCCTTGCTCCTCAGCCGTGAAGCGAAAGCCCGGATCCACAGTGAAATATCTGGTGCGCTGGCTATTCTTCCAACTGATGTGAACTTGATATAGGTCGAAGGGTTCCAACCCGAGAGCCCGGACATGGCGTACGAGCCCGCTCTGGATGCCCGCCATGACCATCAACCCATTCCGTTCCACCTTCCTCCGCAGGCTTTTTTTCTCGTATCGGTAATGGCCCGGATAGGCCACGCGGGCCACTGTATTAGCGTCTATGGGGTGAGCGACGCTCAGGAGAGCGGCCAGGAATTTTTTCTCGAAGTAGCCAATCCTCTCCATTAGCAAGGTGAAGAGATCGCTCGTCCACTTTCCATGCGCGGGAAGGCCGGCGTAGGAATTGGAGGACGAATCTTCTTTCTCTTCGTCTTGCGAGTGGGCTCTGAGGTATTTCTTGAGCGCTACGACCTCTTGCGGCGTATCGACTCTGTACCACTCGCCCCGGAACTCGAACTCAATGGCCATTTTGCTGACCACCCTTGAGGGTTTTCTCCGTGTCCCTTGCTATCCAGCTGAGATTGAGGACCTCAACGACCACATCCCCGATATTCGATTGTTCTTCAAAAATAGGCCGCTGGTCGAGGCCGGTCATCTTACGCCGGTAATATGCCACGCCCAGCCAAATTCCCGTCAACGCGACACCGAATTTCAAATACCACAGTGGGCTGTCGGACGCGCGCTGCTCCATAACCGGAATCCACCAAGTGAACACTACGAACCCGACAAGATAAAAGAACACCGAAAGGGGAATGTTGTTTTTGAAATGAGGCGGCGAACATGTGAACGGAATTTTGCGAAAGCTCACGAGCAGGATTTCAATTAACAGCATCGAAGCCGCGGCAACGACAGCCGTGTGAATCACTGCTACTCGCCAGCCCCAGACGAAGCCATACGCGGGAAGCGCAATTGCCAGTAGCGGCGGTATCAGGAACGCCAGCATGATTTTGCGCGCGAGGCCAACGCACTCGCTCGCGTCGGGGCTGGTTCTTACGCGAAAAATCCAATTGGCCCTCTGCATCACAGGAATTTCGAACGAGAAGCACAGTCCAATGAGAAGCAGATAAAGTACGATCATGGGAATACTGAGCAACGTGGCCGACGGCCATCGGCCCGCGCCGCCGGCGCTCGCCGATTGAACCAGCGTTTCCGAGGCAAGCACGATGCCAACTCCTGCGAACCCGCCAACGATCAGCATATGGTTCTCGCTGCGGAACAGAGTTTTCACCGCGAACGAAAAGCAGCCGCGCTCGAACGGTGTCCACAGGAAAAGGTCCCTCACGCGATGCTGCCCCCCGCGACGGGCCGCACCATCGGCAGCGGCGAAGTCTGCGACCAATTCCGAGCTCTTCGTGAAACAGCGGCGATAACTCAGCGCGTACGCCGCTACTGCCAGTAGCAGGGCCGCGACGAAAGCGAGGATTGCCATTTTCGCCAGCGTCCCGAACGCCGGATCCGTCGCCCCTCGCAGACGCTGGCACAATCCTAAAAACCAAACCGGTGGCAGGAACTGAACGAGCGACCGCGACCCTAGAGCCGGATGCTGGACGATCGCGCTCATCTCGAAACTCGTCGAGAGCACCGCCATCAGAAGGGCGACCATGCCGCAGCGCACCCAAATCGACCATCTCCGGAACGTTCGATAAGGAAGCATGGCCATCAGCAGACCAAGAATCGTGAGCACAACGAAGAAGCCGAACAGGCTCGCGAGAAACACGGAAAAAAGATGCGTCGCGAAGAATATCGCCGTGTACCCGAATGACGATTGCGAGCCGGCGGCGACCAGGGGAAACAGGATGGACGACGCCGCGTTCACATCGAGACCCAGTGCGGCGGCCACCAGCAGCAGAGCCGCCATATTCGCGCACAAAATGTGCTTTGCCGGAATCGGAAGCGGCGCAAGATTCGCATAATCACGTCGGTCGGGAATGAGCGCGTCCCATTTCCAGACGGCTACTGCACCGGTCGCGACCATCGCCAGCACGATAAAAAAATATTCGTCGCCCGGCGAAGCAACGATCGACGCGAATGCACCGGGAACGGCCAACAGCGCCAGCATGGCGCCGATGCCAAAATCGAGTTCTCCAGATTCGTGGCCGCCATGCATCACACGTTCGATCGAGTGGTGTACCAACCGCGTAAATGGTTTCACCGGCCTCTGTCGGATGT
>JASHRL010000186.1 GCA_030037355.1 Candidatus Acidiferrales bacterium
AAGACCGCGACGCTGACCGAAGAAGGCGTCGCTAAATGCGAACGGCTGCTCGCTCTGCCGAATATGTATGACCCGCAGAATCTCGAGACCATTCATCACGTGTATCAAGGCCTGCGCGCGCATTCGCTCTTCACGCGCGACGTGGATTATGTGGTGAAGGAAGGCGAAGTGGTCATCGTCGACGAATTCACGGGACGCCAGATGCCCGGCCGGCGCTGGTCGGATGGCTTGCACCAGGCCATCGAAGCCAAGGAAGGCGTGAAGATCGAGCGCGAAAATCAGACGCTCGCCACCGTCACGTTCCAAAATTATTTTCGCATGTACAAGAAGCTCTCCGGCATGACCGGAACCGCGGAGACCGAAGCAAAAGAATTCAACAAGATTTACGGTCTCGACGTCGTCGTGATTCCGACGAATCGCCCGCTCATTCGCATCGAAAATCCCGACGTCGTGTATCGCACGGAAGCGGAAAAACTTCACGCCATCGTCAACGGCATCATCCAGGAAGACGGCACATTCGCCGCCGGCGTGAAGCAGTTGCACGAAAGTGGCCAGCCGGTGCTGATCGGCAGCATCTCCATCGAAAAGTCCGAGAAGATTGCAGAAAAGCTGCGGCAGGCAGGAATTCCGCATCAGGTGCTCAACGCCAAGCAGCACGAGCGCGAAGGAAGAATCGTCTCGCAGGCAGGACGCAAAGGCGCAGTGACCGTTTCCACGAACATGGCCGGCCGCGGAACCGACATTCTGCTCGGCGGCAATCCGGAAGCGATGACGCGCGAATACTGTCTGAAAAACAAGCTCGCAATTCCCTACGCTCCGGCCGGCTCCGTGATTGGAAATGGCAACGACGCGCATCCTGCAGGGGAGACTGCCCCGAGCGAAACATCGCAGGAAGCTGCCGCAGGCGGAAACGGCGCGGGGAATGTGCCCATGGTTCTTTTCCAGCAGGAAGGCAAGATTTTCCAGGTTCCGCTCGAACAATGGAAGCCCATTTACGACCAGTACGCCGAGCAGTGCAAATCGGAACACGACGATGTTGTAGCCATGGGCGGCCTGCATATCCTCGGCACGGAACGCCACGAAGCGCGGCGCATTGACAACCAATTGCGTGGCCGCGCAGGCCGTCAGGGCGACCCCGGCTCTTCTCGATTTTTCCTTTCTCTCGAGGACGATTTGCTGCGCATCTTCGGCGGCGAACGCGTGCAGAAATTCATGTACATGCTGGGAATGAAAGAAGGCATCCCCATCGAGTCGCGCCTGATTTCGAAACGCATCGAAAACGCGCAAAAAGCTGTCGAAGCGCAGAACTTCGAAGCGCGCAAGCATTTGCTCGAATACGACGACGTGATGAACAAGCAGCGTGAGACGATTTATTCCATTCGCCGCGCGGTGCTCGAAGGCAAAGATCAGAAACAGGACATCCTCGCGCTGACCGAAGCTCTGATGACCGATCTCGTCGATACCTATTGCCCGCGCGAGCAGCATCCCGATCAATGGAATCTGACTCAGCTTTCCGGCGAAGTCCTCAAACAATTCGGCCTCGATATGAAATCGCTCGGCATCGACCCGCTGGCCATGAATCACGACCAGCTTCTCGAAGCGCTCGTCGAAAAGGCCAAGCTGCGCTACGACGAAAAAGAAAAACTATTCGGCCCGCAGATGATTCGCTGGCTCGAACGCCATATCACGCTCGACATTGTCGATGCCCAGTGGAAAGACCATTTGCTCTCGCTTGACCATTTGAAGGAAGGCATCGGCCTGCGCGGCTATGGGCAGGTGGACCCGCTCGTCGAATTCAAAAAAGAGGGCTTCACGCTTTTCGAAGCCATGATGGACCGTATCGATACGGAAGTCGTGCGTTTCCTCTACTTGATGCAGCCCGCGCGGCCGGAAGAAGAAGCCAAGCAGATCGAGCGCCGCCAGCGCCGCGCGCAGCAAGAGCTGCAATTGCAGACCGGCTCAGAAAAGGCCGAAGCGCCCAAGCAAGTCCGCACCGGCGCGAAAATCGGCCGCAACGATCCCTGTCCCTGCGGCTCCGGCAAGAAATACAAGAAGTGCTGCGGCCGCAATTCGTAGCACCCACGCGCGCGGCGCAGCTTACTGGATTCGAACGTTCCGGCTCGTAGCGCCCATCTCGCCGCGCAGCACCTCTTCGACTACTACGCGCAAGCGATACATGCCCGGCGGCGCTTCCAGCGACATTCCGCCATCGATCCCGCTCTTCGAGAAGCGCTCGAAAGTCTCCGGCTTCAGCGGCAGCGCCATCTGCACCATTTGTAGTACTTCCGAGTTGTCCCTCACTCGAACGGAAACGCAATCTGCAGCAACGCGACGCACGCAGAAGTTAGGATTTGCTGCCGACCGACCACGTGCTAAGCTTCGCGAGCGAGTTTCCCCTTCCCCGGCGGGCTCCACATAAACGAGAGGAGTCACGGCGATGATACGTTTCTTCGGCTGTATCGCCTTGCTATTTGCCGCAACCTTGGCAGTTGGCGCTCCCACAAACCCGGACGACAAGGCCGTCCGTAAGCTGCCGCTGGCTTTTTGCGCGGCTTTCAATCATCACGACGGCCACGAACTGGCGAAGATCATGGCCGACGATGTGGATTTCGTTACCGTTGGCGCCTACTGGCTACACGGCCGGCCTGACTTCGAGAAATACCACACTCGGATGCTCAACGGCCGGTTCGCGAAAATAGAGATGGAACCGCTCCACATCGTCGTCCGGTTTCTGCACCCCGACATCGCTATCATTCACTGGAGCTGGACCTGCGTGGGCGATGTAAACATTGATGGCACGGCGCGTCGGCGACGTTATGGCATGATGACCATGGTCGCTGAGAAACGGAACGGCGCCTGGCTTATCGCCGCGTCACAAAACGACGACGCCGATCCGACCATATCACCCGAGATGGAGGGAATCACGCCCCCAATACCCATTCCCGGACCCGGACAAGGCCCGAAGTGATTGATGCGAGACACTCTCTGGAAGTCTCAAACGCAAAAGCAGCGAAGCGCAGTTGACTTCGTGCCTCAAAAGATCGGCCGCGAAGGCGCGGTTTCAAACGCGGAGACGATAGCGTAGAATTTGCGGCAATTCCACGGAGAGCGAAAAACAATGCGCCAGTATCATCACATCGGAATTCCCACTACCGAAGCGAAGCCCGGGGAAACCCACTTGAAACACCTAAAGGTCTTTGTCGTCAGCCATGAGAAAAGCGAATTCGGCGTGGAGTGGATGCGTTTCGAGCCGGACGCAACGGTCCCCGATCTCGTCCGGCGAGTTCCGCACGTCGCGTTCGAGGTGACTGATCTCGCCGCCGAGCTTGCTGGCCGCGAAATCCTGATTCCTCCGAACAGCCCCTCCGACGGCGTCCGCGTCGCGTTCATAGTCGAAAACGGCGCGCCCATCGAACTGCTCGAATTCACCGACCCCAACCACCCCGCTCGCCGCCCGCAGCGCAAGGCATGAAAATCCTCTGCCCTTTCACTCCCGCCCACCACCTGCGGCAACGCGTGAGAATCTGCTGCCGTTTCACTCCCATCGGCGGTTCTCCGGCCAGCCCGCCGTGTCATCCGATGATTCTGTAGCTCAGGTCCCGCCCCGATGTCTTTTCGCATCGGGGCTGACCTGAGGCTTTTGCCCCTAAGCCCGCGTTCAGCAGCTGGTTCCGCTTCCAGCGACAGCTCCTGCTTTACGTTGTGATCCCGAACCCAGACCCCCGCTCGAATTCGTCACCATGCGATTCGACAAATGATCCTGATGATAGTAGAACGTCCCCGAAGAATTCACCTTCGCCACCAGCGCTCCTCCCGCGTAAACGTACTCCGTCGTCGGTGCACTCGGCGCGGCTCCGTTCTGATACTCGGCAATCACCTTCGACCCAGAGAAGATATACACCGTCGTCGTGCTCCCCGCACTTCAAATCCTCTCTTGACAACGGCATTACTACATGATAAGTATGTACTTGCGAGCTGCGATGGCGGCTTGCGGAGAATTCGGGAGTAAGGGGACAGGGTGGGCCGCGGCGACGCGGCCTTTTGTTTTTTCTAGGCCGTGCAAAGTGCAGGAGTCGATTTTCGGCGAAGGCGCTTCAAACGCCCTAGCCGCATTCTGGCGAAGGAGTTTCATGGACCGCGATAGCCGAATCGGACGCGAAGGAGTTTCATCAAGCGCCGCAGCCGCATTTTGGCGAAGGCGTTTCGCTTTTTGTTCGTTTTTGCTGATTCTAATCGCTAGAGATATGAATTATTAGAACTCGATGCAAATGATAGAAAACAAACAACGGGAGGTCGTTCTAATCGCTGATTCTTTCGGTTTTTTGAAAAATTCAGCGATTAGAAATATTGGCCGAAAAAAGCCCATAGGCACCTCAAATCTGAGGACCCTTCGAGTGGCCTTCCGCAAGGAGCGCTGCTTGAGGCGCCGCTTCTTTGGCGCCAAATTCGAGGGCCCGCGCGCCGAACTTCGCGGCGAAGCGGCCAAGTATCTGGGACGCCTCCTGCGCGCCACACGTCACATGCTCGCAGTGAGCCTGCACGCTGCGGCAAGCGACGTCGAAGGGTCGCGCGTCACTGGCTTTCGTCGCTGCACGATCCGGCCGGCTTCTTGGAAATGTGTCGGCAAGAGTCATCGCCGAATTTTTCTTGCTCACACTTCCGCGCCGCGCGCGTCTGAACATTCAGCAGCGTGGTTGCGTACTTTGAATAAGAACAAATTTTGCGAACGAGGTGGATTTTCATGCTGAAGAATTTGCGCATCGCGAGCGTCGGATTCGCACTCGCGTTATTGGCGGCTTTCGCCGCTGCCCCGGCACCGGCCGCCGTAGACGGCCATTTCGACAAGACGCTGACAGTCAACGGGCCAGTGGATCTCGACGTGGCCACCGGTTCCGGAAACATCACGATTCGGCCGGGCGCGTCGGGACAAGTCGAAATTCACGCGAGAATTCATGCCAATGAAGGTTGGAATTGGGACGGCAAGGATGCCGCATCCCGCGTGCAGTACATCGAGCAGCATCCTCCCATCGAGCAGAACGGAAACTCCATCACCATCGGGCACACTGATGATCGTGATTTGATGCGCAACATCTCCATCAGCTATGACATCGTCACACCGGCGCAAACGCATGTCCGTTCCGCGAGCGGCTCTGGCAATGAAACGATTCAAGGGGTCGCTGGCCCAGTCGAATCGACGACCGGTTCCGGCGATTTGAAAATCTCCAGCATCGGCGGCAACGTCACTGCGCGCACTGGTTCAGGCGAAATCTCCCTGACGGGCGTGCAAGGAAGCCTACGCGCAGGAACCGGCAGCGGCGATATCCGCGCCGACGGTGTTTCCGGCGGAATGACAGTTTCGACGGGCTCGGGCGAAGTTGTGCTGTCGCAGACGGGCTCCGGCGACGTCGAGGTTTCCACCGGATCAGGCGGCGTGGAGATCAATGGTGTCAAGGGCGGCGTGCGCGTTGGCACAGGAAGCGGCGACATTAAAGCGCAAGGCACGCCGACGGGCGACTGGAATCTGCACACGGGTTCGGGCGATTTGACCGTTGCGCTGCCGCAGCAGAGTTCGTTTGAGCTTTATGCGCACACGAGCTCCGGCAGCATCAACTCCAGTTTCCCAATCACTGTGCAAGGAACCATCAGCCCGCGCGAGCTGCATGGAAAAGTTGGTTCGGGTGGACCCGTCGTCGAGTTGCGTACCAGCTCGGGAACGATCCATATCGAATCGCGTTGAACTACCCCTGAAATAGAGCGCGAATCGGCCGGCGGCCTCCTGCCGGCCGATTTGTTTTTCTTATCTGCTGCAATGTGCGGGAGCGTTTCATTCTCCGCACATGGGTCAATATTTTTTGCGCCACCCGAAACGAGTGGGAATATCATCCTCGGCGTTAACGGTTTCTTCGCTCGAGCCCAGTCCCGGGAAGGAGATCCGTGGATCGCCATTGCCATATCGAAGGCTGTGGCCGCAAGGTTCCTGTCGCTCTCGCAAGAGAAGCGCTTTGCCTCGACCATTTCGCTGAAATGGTGATTGCGCGAACGGACGCGGTGCGCGCAAAGTGCCTCAGCGCAGAACCGATTGATGAAGCTACGCTCGATTGGCTGCTCTCTGATGCGCCGCATGTGATTCAAGCGCTCTCAAAGAACCCACCAGAAAGTGAGCCGCGAAACAACGACAGAATCCTGGAACTCCTGCTGTGCCTCTCCAATCTGCATAACTACATCCGCCATCATTCGCTCGAGGTGAAACGCTCCACCTAACTTCCGCACGAGCGAGACGTTTACTCTCTCGTGGCGTGCGCCTTGATTTTGCCGGTCGCGCGGCGCAATCTGGATTCTGGAGTCTATGAGCCTGGCCCATGCCGGAAGATACGAAGAAACCCAACCGATTTCAGACGGCGCAACCGCAAATACCGGGTGTGCCGCAACATCAGGCTCCGCCTCAGGCCAAGACTCAGGTACAA
>JASHRL010000187.1 GCA_030037355.1 Candidatus Acidiferrales bacterium
CGGCGTCTTTTCCTGATGGAACGGGCACAACCCCGTGAAATTCTGCCCGCTCTTTTTCAGGCGCACGTATTCGCCGATGACGCGGACGATGTCCGCCTGCTGCTTCACCCGCTCCGCAAATGAACCGGCTTCCGCCATAGTGTTCTAAGGCCGCGCGCGTTGCCCGGCAGGCGCAAAGTGGCGCGCATAAACGGCGATTTGGAATCCATCCTTCGAGGACATGCGCTCAAAGCTCATACTGAGTTTTTCCATGATGCGCAGCGAAACTCGATTTTCGGGCATGGCAATAGCGATGACGCGCTCGAGATGAGCGTAGTCCACCGCGTGCCGCAATGCAACGTGCGCGGCTTCGGTGGCGAGGCCACGGCCCCATTGATCTTTCGCGAGACGCCAGCCGATTTCGATTTCCGTTGCGCCGTCGAGATCAAGCGGCTGTAGACCACAATCCCCGATGAGGCGGCCATCTCGTTTCAGAAGCAGCTTCCAGAAACAATAGCCGCGCTCGCGGAGATAATTTTGCTGACGGACAATGGACTCGCGAATTTGATCATCAGAGCGGGCGACGCCGCCGTTGATATAACGCAGGATTTCAGGATCCGTGAAAAGTGGCCGCGCCGCGGCGACGTCGTCCAGCTCCCAGGCGCAGAGCCAAAGGCGTTCCGTTTCGAGATGAGGTTGCATTCGGAGTCTCTTTAACCTTTCAAATCGGCAATGGTGATGGCCGCGCCGCCGCGGTCTTCGGCTTCAAAGTGGAAACCAGCGACGAGAGGATGCGTGGCCAAAAATTCCGCAAGTCCGCGGCGGAGCGCACCCGTGCCGTGGCCGTGAATAATGCGCACGCGCGGCAATCCGCTGAGCACTGCGGCGTCGATGAACTTGTCCACTCGGCGCGACGCCTCTTCGACCGTGTTGCCAATGATGTTGATTTCATTCGCGGAAGGCTCTTCGGCCGGCGTCGAATGCACGGTAATCGTGCGCTGCGGTGATGCAGTTGCCGCACGAACAGCTTCGTGCGTTTCGATGCCAAGAATGTCCGCCATCGGAATTTTCATACGCATGGGTCCGGCTTGAATCTCTGCGAATTTTCCATCGCGGCGGAGCAACACAACCGGTTCTTTCATGCCGCGGATGCGCACGCGCATGCCGTCGGCGAGGCGCTCAGGTTCGACCGGCTTGGGCACTTCGATCATTGCACCGAGATCCGTCTGCGACGCGGACAAAGTCTCGAGCACGGCTGAGTCTGCCTCGCTACGCGCGTCGGATTCAATTTTCGCCATGCGGCGCGCGCCGAGCTTTTCGGCTTGCGCACGGAACTTGCGGTCTTTGATTTCCGCTGTGAGGCGTTCGACTTCCGCTTCGAGGCGCTTCGTCGTGGCGGCAAATTGCTTTTCGAGTTCTGCGATGCGGCGCCGCTGGCGCTCGACCCAATCCGTTTGCAGTGTGCGACGATCGGATTCGAGCTGGCGCAATTCTTCCCTGGCCTGCCGCCGGAGTTGGTCCATCTCGTCCCGGCTGCGATGCAAATAGGCGATCAGCTCGCGAGCCTCGCGCGTTTCGGGCGAAAGACCCCCGCGGGCGCGTTCGACGACACGCTTCGGCAAACCAAGGCGGCTCGCAATTTCAATTCCACTCGAAACACCCGGCACGCCGGTGAGCAAGCGATACGTGGGACGCAGGTTTTCTTCGTCGAATTCGACGGCGGCGTTGACGATGCCGGGTGTCGTCGATGCATAGGATTTCAACCGATCATGGTGCGTCGTCGCAAGCGTCAGGCAGCCGCGCGCGCGAAACTCCTCGAGCATTGCGACAGCGAGCGCCGCGCCTTCCTCCGGCGCCGTGCCCGTGCCCATTTCGTCCACAAGCACGAGCGTGCGATCCGTGGCGTGTTCGAGCATGGATTTCAAGTTCAGTACGTGTGCCGAAAATGTCGAGAGGTCGGCGCTGATGGATTGCTCGTCTCCAATATCCGCGAGGACGCGATCGAAAAGCGGCAAGCGAGCCGCCTGCGCCGCGACGGGAATTCCGGATTGTCCAGCGAGAGTAGTCAGGCCAACGGTCTTCAGCGTGACGCTCTTGCCGCCAGTGTTCGGTCCGCTGATGACCATCACGGTTTCGACGCCGCCGAGTTCTAGCGACACCGGAACGACTTTGCGCTCAGCGCGGCGAAGATTGTCTTCTAGCACGGGATTTCGCGCAGCATCGAGACGCAAGTGATTTGTGTCGGAGAATTCCGGAATGGCTGCATCGAAGTCCCGAGCATAGCGGCCGCGCGCGAAAATGGAATCGAGCTGAGCGATTGTCGCCGCCGCGTGTTCCAACGGGGCGCGCTCGACGCGCAAATGCTCCGTGAACTCAGCAAGAATGCGCGCGATTTCAGCCGCTTCCTCTTCTGCGAGTTGGACGAGCCGGTTATTGAGTTCAATCGTCTCGAGCGGCTCGACGAAAAGCGTCTGGCCTGTCGCGCTCGCGCCGTGAACGACGCCGGGAATCGCGCGACGGTCGGAAGAGCGCACGGGAATCACGAAACGGTCATTGCGAAGCGTGACGTAATCCTCTCGCGAACCTTCCGCATGCGCATGCAGGATCTTTTCGAGCGATTGCTGAATCCTGCTGCGCGACTGAGCGATATTTCCGCGAATGCGCTTCAAGGCCGGCGAAGCGTCGTCGCTGATTTCTCCATTGGGCAGAATGGCGCGGCGAATCTGCGCGGAGAGCGAACGAAAATCAGCGAGTGACGCGGCGCGTTCTGTCAGACGAGGATATTTCGTTTCCTCGACGCGAAGGGATTGCCGGAGACCAGCCGAAACATCCATGAGCGAAGCAGCATCGAGAATGTCCGCGGCGGCAAGCACAGATGCGGGCATGGCAAGCCGGGCGAGCCAGTCGGCAGGGTCAGCAAGCGAACCGAAGCCAAGTTCAGAGCCGGAGCGAAGGTAAACAATGGCTTCGCGAATCAACGCAAATTCCGCGTGCAGCGCTTCGGCGTCAATCCGCGGCGTGAGTTCTTCTACGGCTCGATGGCCGGGCGCACACGTCGAGTAGCGCGCAACGATTTCACGCAAACGGCCAAATTCGAGTAGCTCTTCGGCGGTACGAGCCATGGATTCAAAATGCGGGAACGGCGGCGCAGTGTCAAGCTGCGGAAGTTCTTTCCCTGGGCCGCGAAGCGCGCAAACGTTCAGGCATGGACCGTTCTTTTTCCGGAGAGCATGCGAGCCAGGTATTCAGCGGCCTCGCCGGGGCCTTCTGCATAGTGAATGATGCGAGATGAGGCTTCGCCCCATGTAGCCGCATGGCTGGTTTCAACCTCGCGTACCCGTTCGATGATCGGCTGCCAGAAATCGCCGACAATCACAAAGGGCTTCGCGGTCATGACGCGTTTGTTCAGCATTTCCCAAACAACGGCGAGCTCGACCAGCGTTCCCGTGCCGCCGGGGCAAGCCACATAGCCAGAACCGCGCTGCACGAGTTCGAACAGACGCTCCTGCCAGCTCCTGACGCGCACTTCTTCATCAATCCAGCGATTGGCGCGCGCGCGAAAAAATTCCGCCGTGACAGCGAGTGTGCGACCGCCAGCGCTCTTCGCTCCGCGCGATGCAGCTTCCATCATTCCACCATAGCCGCCGCTGCAAACCGTGAAGCCACGCGAAGCGAGCGCCGCGCCCAATTCATGCGCCAGAGTGTAATGGGCATCGCCTTCGCGCGGGCGCGAGCTGCCGAAAACAGTGATGACTTTGCCGGACTCATTCGGAGGCTTGGATTTTTTCATCGATGCTTCTTGGTCTTCTTCGCCGGTGTCCCGAGATTCTGGACCATGGCTTCACAGATTGTGTCAATCAGATTCGCAGCGTCGCGGCCCGTCGTGCCGTTGTGGTTCACAAAAATGGAAAACACGAGGTGTTCGCCGTTCACGGTCGTCGCAAAACCAGATAGCGCTTGCGTGTGCTCCACGGAGCCGGTCTTCGCATCGATGCGCCCCTCGGCCGGCGTGTCTTTCATCCGATTGTCGAGCGTGCCGTCAACTCCGGCTACCGGCAATGTGCTGGCGAACGAATCGCCCCACGGCTGGCGATGCGCATATTCGAGAAGCGCAACCACAGCTTGCGGTGTGACGAGATTTTCGCGCGACAAACCCGAACCATCGTCCACAAGAACGTCGCTCGGCGCGATGCCTATTGACGTAAGGAAATTTCGCTCCACCTGAAGGCCCGCCGCACGCGATCCAATGCCGGTTTTCTCTCGCGCCATCGTCCGCAGCAGGATTTCGGCGTGTAAATTTTCGCTGACTTTATTCAGCACACGAATAATCTCGATGAGCGGTGGCGAGTCGCGTCCGGCAAGCACAGTGGAATCCGCCGTGGAATTCATCGCCTGGCTCATTGGTCCGCTCTCGGATTTCCCGGGCGGCGTCACGCTGCAGCAATCGATGGGGCTCGGGCCCGCGTTGACAACTTCTGGCGGCGGTGGTGCATGTCGAACGCGAACATCACCCCGAATGCGAACACCGCGCGCAAGAAGCAGTTGCTCGAGCACGTTTGCCGTGTATTTCGCAGGATCGGGCATCGCCATCGCCAGGTCCACGGGAGCGTGTCCGCGAGGCACAGAACCGCGAACAAGAAATGGTTTCGCGCCGGATTCTTCCACGGTATCGATGGCCACCGGCGAATCATCTGCGCCAGTCGTGATCGCATAATCGTAGACGTCGTAGCCGGGCCACGGTTCGACCGTAACCGTCGCCTGTGCGCCGACATGGTCGCCCGGCGTCACCTTCACATCGAGGCCGTTATCGTCGAAACAAATCGCGCTCACCGCGGCGCCATAATCGAACGGCATATCGCCTATGGCCCAGCCGCGCGGAAAGGGCTCATAAGGAAAATAACTGTCGTCCGCGACGATATCGCCATCGATTTCCTTGATGCCTTTCGCAACGATCGCATCTGCCAGCGCGGCGAGCGGCGCATCCGAGTCCCCCGTCACAGGATTTTTCGCGTCATAAGGAATCGTGCGATTCGAAAAATCGGGATCGCCGCGTCCAATGAAAATCAAGTCGTCATTCAACCGCCCGGCGCTGTCAATTGTTCCGGCGGTCTCGATTGTCGTGCGGAAGCGGTAGTTGGGGCCAAGCATGGCCATCGCCAGAACGGTCGTGAAAAGCTTTGTGTTCGAAGCCGGCGTGAAATAGCGGCTGGAATTCAGATCGTAAAGCGTCTTGCCCGTGTCCGCGTCGGCAATTAGGATACCGACGAATGATTTCTGTGCGTTGGGCTGGGTGAGCGCGGATTCAACGCTGCGTCGAAATTTTGCGACGCCCGCGCTTTGGCGCGGCGCACCTTCGCTTCCCGGCGGCGATTTGGCGAAAGAAAAGGGCGTTGCAAAAACCAGGCACGCTGCCAGCGCAGAAACAATCGAGACAAGCCTTCGGGACCGTGAAGTTCGCCCAAGTTCTCGCTTCAAGAGTCGCATCATGATAAAATGATGAAGTCGCGATTATATGCTAGGTTTTTCTCAGACAGAAAAACGATGTCGCGACTGTTTTTAAGGCCCGCTCAGCCACCATCTGGCCAATCCCAGCCAACCATTGTAAGTTTTGTTGATTGCGAATAAGATGAGCCAAATTCGATTGCGAAAATACAGGAGGTATCTTCCCATGCGCAAAATGTTGACCATTCTCACGGCACTGGCTGTGGCCATCCTGCCGATGATTTTCACCCACTCCACCGCCCGCGCCGACAATAATAAGGACGCCGACCGCCTTCAAAACGCCGGCGAAGTAATGAAGGAAATTCTGAACATCCCTGACGATATTCCGCAGGACTTGCTCGACAAATCCGAATGCGTGATTGTGATTCCGTCCGTAATCAAAGTCGCGTTCGGGTTTAGCGGCAGCTACGGCCGAGGAGCGATGACCTGCCGCACGGGCGATCATTTTCAGGGTCCGTGGGGCGCGCCTAGCATGATCGCGCTGGAAGGCGGCGGCATCGGCCTTCAGCTCGGCGGACAGGCTACCGACTTTGTCCTGTTGGTGATGAATGCGCGCGGGGCAAATGCGATCCTGAGCAGCAAAGTGAAACTTGGTGCGGACGCGTCAGCTGCCGCCGGACCCAAGGGGCGCGATGCTTCCGCGGAGACCGACGCCACGATGCGCGCGGAGATCCTCAGTTACTCACGTTCGCGCGGACTATTTGCGGGCATCTCACTCAACGGGTCCACTCTGCGGCCCGACAACGGCGGGAACGAGAATATCTATGGCAAGAAGATCGACGCCAAGGATATCGTTCTTAAAAGCGCGGTTGGTATTCCAACGCCTGCGCGCCTGTTGATCGATACCCTCGAGAAGCATTCGCCAACGAACAAGTCTGAGGCGAAATCATTGCAGTAAGCGGGATTAGAGCGGCCGGCCAAAGATTGAAGCCGGCCGCTCATCCTCCGTTCGCAGTTCCTTCCCTAGAAGAATCGGCAAATCTCCACAACCAGCGAGGCTTGCTGCGCAGACTCGATTCTCGTAGTCTGGATATTTCATCAGCAGCCCCAGAGGAGATTTGTGAGCTGTCCAATCTGTGAAAAGCGCAAGTCGAAGCGGTTTTGTCCCGCGCAGGGTGAAAACATCTGTACGATCTGCTGCGGCACGCAGCGCGAAGTGACCATCGATTGCCTTCCGGATTGCTCGCATTTAATCGCTGCACATCGCTATGAAATCGAACATCGCAAGCCGCTCGACCCCAAAGATATCCCGTTCCCGGATTTGGAATTCTCCGTGGAGATTCTCCGCCGCAATCAAGAATTGCTTTCGGCGCTCGGCATCTCTATTTTGAAGTTTGCGCGCGAGAATGCTGCCGTGCGCGATCCTGAAATTCTCGCGGCTCTGGCAGCTCTTGCCGAAACCTATCGCACGCTCGAATCGGGAATCTATTTCGAGCGCGAGCCCAACGCGCCTCTGCCGCGCGCGCTCTACCGCCAGCTTTCTGAATTCTTGCAAGAAGTCAAGAAACAGGAGGCGCAACAGACTGGATTCAGCAGGCTGAAGGACTCCGAAATTTTGCGGATTATCGTTTTCCTGTTGCGAGTGGGGACGCGGGAGACCAACAGCCGGCCGCGCTCGCGCGCATTCATCGATTCTCTCCAGGCTCAATTTCCGCAGACAACCAACAAAGAAGCCGAAGCTCCGCGAATCATTATGCCGTGACTTGATTTGCAGAGCGCACCTCGCCAGCCCGCGGCACCACGGGCAGCGCAATCGCAGAAATGCACGGCGGCGTTTGCGTCCCCAGCGCGAGCGACAACTGCGGTGACCGCCAGGATTTGTTTGGCGAGCGATCCGGCCGCACATCGAAGCCATATTTCTTGCGCAGACGTTCCACGCGCTCGCTGATTTCCCGCCGATACGATTCCGGCGCTTCCGCGCGCTTCGCATACCATTCGTGATAGCGCCGGGCAAGCTTTGGAAACTTCGCATCGATGAACGGAAGGAACTGCTTCGCCGCTGCGGGCATCAAGAAAAGCACTCTACACGCAAACCACTCCGCTCCGGCTTCCCGCGCCGCTCGAGCCAAAGAATCGAGGGCCTCTTCTGCATCTGTGATCCCCGGCACGACGGGCATCACCAGAACGCCCGCCGATATGCCCTCGTCTCTCAGTCGTCGCAGTGCAGCAAGCCTCAGATCCGGGCGCGGCGCTCTCGGCTCCAATAGTCGCGCAAGCCGCGTATTTAGAGTTGTCACGGAAAGATTGACGCTGATCGAAGAACGCTCGGCGATTTTCTTCAGCAATTCGATGTCGCGAACCACGCGATTTGATTTCGTGGTGATCGATAACCTTAACCCCTCGCGTTCCGCGAATTGCTCCAAAATCGATCGTGTCACTTCAAATTCCTGCTCTGCGGGCTGATACGGGTCGGTAGCCGCCCCCATCGCGATGTGCTCACCCCAGATTTTCTCGTTTTCCAGGTCGCGTTGAACAAGCGCGCTCGCGTTTTCTTTCACATAAATTTTTCTCTCGAATTCCCCGCCGTCGATCTCCATGTATTCATGCGTGTAGCGCGCATAGCAGTACTTGCACCCGAATTCGCAGCCGCGGTAGGGATTTACGGTCCAGCCGAAAGGGACCCGCGGCGAATTGCAGCGATTCAATATCGAACGGACAGAAAGACGGAAATATTCCGTTCCGCGTTTGGCTTCGGCCAAAGGGGAGGAAGCGGCGAGGCGTGCGATACCGACCAGTCCCTCTGCGGGCTTCAAACTCCGGTTATCAGCCGGAGGGGGCGGAGAAGCGCCG
>JASHRL010000016.1 GCA_030037355.1 Candidatus Acidiferrales bacterium
CGCGGCGGAAACGGTTCACGGCAGGCCGAACTACACACTCGCCGCAGGGCAAACCGTGGACACGGATCTGTTTGTGGCCGCGGATTTCACGCGCATCGATGGAACCATCAACGGGGACCTTATTGCGTGGAGCAACGAAGTGGAAATTAACGGACGCGTGACGGGCGACGTCATCGCGATGTCGCGCGAATTGCGGATCACAGGACAGGTAGACGGAAACGTCCGCAGCTATGCGCAGACGCTGGCCATCAGCGGAACGGTGGGAAAGAATGTGCTGGCGGCAGACCAGGATTTTGAAATGGGCACGAACGGCAAGGTCGGCGGGAGCCTGACGCTCGGAACGAGCAGCGCGCTGATCTCCGGAAGCATTGGCCGCGATGTGATGACCGGCGGGGGAGAAATGAGCTTCAACGGAACCGTTGGCGGAAATGCGCGGTTCGACGCGTCCGATTACCTGCGAATCGGGCCGGAGGCGGAAATTCACGGGACGACGCAATACAAGGGGCGTCATGCAGCGGAAGTGGATTCGCAGGCGAAGCTGGCAAGTCCAGTCGTCTTCACGCGAATGAAGCAAGGACCCGACTACAGTTCGTGGAGATACTACTGGCACCGAGCACTTTTCTGGGGCGCGGCATTTTTGCTTGGACTTGTGATCCTGTTGCTGCTGCCGGAATTTTTCAACGAAGGCTTGCAGGCGAGCCGGAGGTTTCTGCCGTCGCTGGGGCTGGGCGCGGTGTTCATGTTCGCGACGCCATTTGTGGCGGGGATCCTGTGCTTTACGGTGGTTGGCATTGGGCTGGCGATACCGACGGTATTCATCTGGCTGATTGCGCTCTACGCGGCACAAGTATTCGTGGCGACGCAGATTGGAAACTTCATTTTCAGGACAGGCACGGGGACCGGGGCGCTGGTGGGTCGGCTGGCGGTTGGGCTGGTGATCATTCATGCGCTCGAAATGGTGCCATACCATGTGGGCTTTCTCACGAAAGTGATTGTTCTATGGTGGGGACTGGGCGCGATTGTGATCGCAATTCACCGGCATTTGCATCGCGTGATGACGGCTCCAGCGGCAGTCGCGGCGTAGGCAGGAAGCACTCAACAAGTTTCCGGGACGAAAATTATAGTACGAGCGCGCATTGGGTCCAGAATTTTCATTTCCTCGGAAAAGACGGCGACGGCAAGCGCGTCGAAAAATCCAGCCTGGGCGCTTGGGCGGCATGGTTTATTGGCACGCTTCGGCTTCGCTCAGCGCCGACAGCGCGGGAACGGAGATCCTCGACGAAGCGAAAAGCCCCACGCTCGAAAATCGAGCATGGGGCACCCGCAAAGGCAAAATTCCACGGCGTTAGCTAGCGCGATGGTATTATGCTTTGAACGTTCGCCCGGGAGCGATCCTCATGCAAAGCCTGCGCCACCCGCCACTTTGGAAAGCTGTAGTGGTTATTGCCCTAGCGGGTGTGGTTTTTCTCGGCAGTGCGGCGGCGCAGACTTCCGTCATGCCATGCGCTGTGGCGATGAAACCCGTCCTGTTTCCGAAAAACTACCGGGCGATTACGGATTACGGCACGACGAGGATGGAACTGCTGTTTTCGGAGAACGGCGTGGATTTCTATTCCGCCACCGCATATCAGCAGCCCGATCCTCTGCAATGGATTCGGGAAAACGGCGTTACATTCATCGCCGTCTACCAGACGGAAGCGGAGCGGGTAAAACACATGAATGCGGTGAGCGAAACGCAGATTTTGCGGGTCCGTCCCGGTATGCGGAATCTGAAGAACCTAAAATACGCGATGATTCACTTTTTCGGCCCGGGAGCGGATTTCGTGGAAGATTTGGAATACTTCGAGCCTGCGCCGTGCGTCACGCCACGGGATATAGAGATGGCGGAAATGGGCGGCTACTTCGACCACCTGGAACGGGAAATATGGCGTCTGCCTGGATTGCATGCGAATAAAGACGGCCCGAACTGGATTGTCGGATTCGAGAACGAGACGCTCGTCGTTCCAATTCAGGCCAATCCCGTGTACGTGAAACTTCACGACGCTCTTGCGGCAAGGGTGAAAAAATACATGGCGGAGCATCCAAACGCCACCTCGGGGAACTGAGGTGGCGGAAGGGTGGCTGGCGGGTGGGCCGGACTTTGAGTTTGGATTTTCTGGGTGCCCCATGCTCGATTTGGGAGCGTGGGGGTTTGCGGGAATTTCTTCGTGGTTGCGACTTGTTTCTCAGTCCACTGGGTCAATTTTGATGAGAACTTCTCCGCGACCTTGATAGAACGCGCAGCTGCTCCACGGCCAGTTCCCGGGGTCATCCACCAACTCTCGCTTTACGGGATTGGCGTGCATGTAAGCGAGCTTTTCGATCTTCTTCTTCCGGCTCCAAACGTTGAAGTCATAGAATCGGCGCTGCCAAAACTGCGCCAGTTGCTCGTTTCCCAAAGATGCAGATGGAAAGTTCCGTTGCGCGAGGGAAGTGCGACGGCGCAGCTTGCGCCGCAGCCGCAGCGACACGCGCTGCTTGAGCATCTTGAGCACGGTGGAAGGAGTTCCTCGCGCTGGCTCGGAGAGGAGCAGATGGACGTGCTCGGGCATCACCACATAGCCGACAAGCTTGAATCCGTATTCGTGGCGAAGCTGGTCAAGGACGCGCACAAACAGATTTCGCGACTGAGACGACGCGAGAAGCGGAAGTCTTCGGTAACAACTGCAGGTGATGAAATGCAGGTGGCCGAAGCCGTAGGTGCGTTTCAGATTCTTGGGCATGATGGGAGAAAAGCCCCACGCTCGAAAACCGAGCATGGGGCACCCGCAAATGCTTACCTGATCGGTGAAGTAGCAGTGATACTATAGACCGCGGTACTTGAGTTGGCAATCGCGGGGCCCAGGATGGGGCACCCGACGAAAAACCAGAAGCAAGGAAAATCGGGGCCGGAGAAAAAATCCGGCCCTAATTTTTTGGAATTGTGATGGATCGGCTTCCGCGCGCAAGAAGCGCCGATGAAAGGCGCCTGATGGGGAATTTTTTACGGGCCGCGAACGATTACGGCCTGAATGGTGGGCGAGCCCACGGTGCCAATGGTATTGAACAGAAAACCGCCGGTGGAAACCTGCGTGCTGACGAGCACCCCGCTCAGGCTATCGGGAGAGAGATTTTGATAGATCGTGGGCGAAGTGACGGTCACTTGCATTTGCAAAATGGCTTGAAGCGGATTGTCGCTGTATATGGCCGGAAGCGGATAGGCCTGGCTGCCGATGGTGAAGAGGCTTGTTTCCGCATTGGTGGATGAGACGGTGGCAGAAACCTGCGTTTGCTCGAGCGCGATGGTATTCGCGGTGAAAGAAAGCGGATTCGTGGAGATTTGGCCATTGACGATATTGACTTCGACTTCCTGACCGACCAGCAAATCGCTGGTTGAGCCGAACGTGGCGCCCGCGGGCAAAGTGAATTGGCCGTTGTTGATTTCGTAGTTCACGCTGTTCGCCAGATTCACGGTGACGGGCGTGCCCACGGGAAGGCTCTCGTTCGCCGGAAGCGTATTGTGGACGACCATTTGAAACGATGGCGTTGCGTTATTGATATTCGCGACGGAAACGATGGTTCCGCTGGCGAGCTGAGAGCCCGAAGGCTGATCGAAATCCACTTCGACGGCGGAATAGGTGCCGTTGCCGAGGACGGCGGTGTTGACGTCAACCGTCTGGCCGGAGGCAAGGCAGGTGAAATTGTTCGCGGTGCAATTCGCTCTTTGAAATTCGAAGGTGGTGGCAGAGGAGCCGCTGGTGCTGACACCGATGGTGAAAGTCTGGCCGGTCGATGCGGTGATGGTGAACTGGTCCTGGCTGGAATTCACGCTGGTGACCTGGCCGTGAAGATAGAAATCGCCGAGCGCGGTGGTGAGCTGCGAATTCTGCGTGACGGCGACGCTGAGCGCGCCGGACTGAGTGAAATCGAGGCTGAGGCCCTGCTGCGCCTGGCCGATGATGTCGTTGAGATTGGCGTCGAGTTCGAGAAGAGTGCCTTCGCTTGAGGAAGGCGAGGCCGTGATGGGCACGGTGATCGTGGAACCATTGGAAATGGTGGGCGCCACAACGCAGGAGGTGCCATTGCCGCAGCTCTGGCCGTTGCCGACAGGAAGCGATGCGCCAGTGTCATTCAAAATCGTGATTTGCGGATTGGAGACGGTCAGCACCAGGCTGGTGTAACCGTTGGCGGCGATGCTCTGGACGGGAAAGACGACGGAGTTGGTGAGCAACTGCGTCAGCTCGATGGTTTGGCCGGGCGCGGAAACAAGGGCAACGTTGCCGGGCTGCAAAACGGCGCCGGTGATCGTGACGGAAAAGGAGGTGATGCTAATGCCGGAAGTGAGCGGGGAGTCATGGACGCTCAAGACGACGGGGGCATTTCCGCTGCCACCGCCGCCGCCCTGATTCGCGTTGGTCGGAAAAATGGCGTGGCTACAGCCCACCAAACACGAGAGACATGCGGCCAGCCACGGAAAAAGCCGCAAATGCTTTGTTTGCCTCATGCGTTTTACCCCGATTCGTCTCCAGCGGCTCAAACTTCGCCGCTGGTTATAGTACTTAATTTTGACGCAAAAGAAGGGTTTGCGGGGAGGATGTTCAACCGGGAATAGATAAAGAGTTAACAAATCCGAGCGGCGCGAAGAAATCGGCGGGAGGAAAATTCAGCAATTTATTTGGCCGATTCGAGGCGGGGCTGGTTCGAGCGGCGCGAGTTCAGTGGCAGCCGCAGGAGTGCGGAGTGCATCCGCAAGAACCGGAACCGGCGGATTTGTCGGACGAGGAGCCGGCAGATGCGCCGCCGTTGCCGGTGTGCGCGGAAAAAGTCGAAAACTGGATTGTGGAACGATGGCTGCCGCACTTGGGGCATTCGGCGCGACCGTTGCGCGAAGTCACGACGCGCTCGTAGCGCGCTTTGCAATCGTCGCAGACATATTCGTAAATGGGCATAGCATCCTCGCCGCGAATCTTCCAACAATTATAATATAACCGAAAGCTGAAAAAAATGCGCCGGGGCTGCGCGCGGAACTTTCTGCCGCTAGTTTTTGAGCGGAATGGTCAGGTTGATCTCGATGTCGCGGCGACTGTCAAAGCTGGAAATGGTGCGCTTCGTCGACTTTTCGTGTTTATATTCGGCGTGAATCTGAAAATCAACGTTGGGGTCGAGGCCCGTGAAACGATAGACGCCGTCAGTGCCAGGGATGTAGGTGCGAACGGTGTTGTTGCTCATGTTGCGGAGATAAACGACGCTGCTGGGAATGGGATTTTCGTTTTTGTCCATGACGGTGCCATGGACGGTGCGCAATTGGGAAGCGTCCCGCTCATCCTGAGCTCGCGCAGCAGGGGCGCTGGCAGCCAAGGCGAGAAGAACAAGAACCGCAGAAGATGCAATCCAGATTGGTCTCAAAGACTGCTCCTGCGCCGGTCAAGATGCGGGGCCCCGGCGATGGGTGCGCGCGTCAAGGATTGGATGCGAGAGAGGAGTGAAAGAGATGTCGACGGCGAGTGAGTTTATCCAGCATACGCACTTTCGTCGTCGTCCTCTTCCTCATCCTCGTCCTCTCCGCCATCTTCTTCTTCGCCGTCATCGCCGCCCATTTCCGACTCTTCTTCCTCATCGTCGTCTTCCTCGGAGATGAGATTGAGGCGAACGGGATGGGTCTGGACGACTTCGATTTCGACGTCGCACTCAGGGCAAGTTAGGATTTCACCCTCTTCGACTTCGTCTTCGTCCACGTCGATTTCGGCATCGCAATCGGGGCATCTGACCACGTTAGGCTCTCCTTAGGCCATTTTGAACCACGGGAAGCGTATTATATAACGTCTGTGTCAAGCAACCGTGGTTTGCGGCAATGGTCCGTTTGAATTTTGACTCTGTGCGGCACAGCAGAGAAAAATAAAATTGGCCGTTCGACCGATTTGCAAACAGGAACGATGAGCGAAGAGAGAGAATATCCGGAACATCCGGTAATTGCGGTCGGCGGGGTGGTGATTGCGGATTCGCGCGCGCTGCTGATCCGGCGGGGGCAGGCTCCGCTGGAAGGCCGATGGTCAATCCCCGGGGGGATTCTGGAATTGGGCGAGACGATTTCCGAAGGAATTGCGCGGGAATTGCTGGAAGAAACAGGAATCGAAGCAAAACCGACAGAATTGTTGGAAGTCTACGAAAAGGTGTTTCGAGATGCGAGCGGGCGCGCGCAATATCACTTTGTCATTCTCGATTACCTGTGTGAATTCCGCGGCGGGACAGCGCGGCCCGGCGGAGACGTGACGGCCGTGGCATGGGCGAGCGAAGAGGAACTCGCGCAATACGAACTGACCGGCGCGGCGATGCGCGTGATTAAGAAGGCGTTCGGGGCGACGCGCGGCCGCGCGAAGGCACACGGGCAGAGCTAGCGGCGCACAAAATATTCACTGAAGTCAGCGACAATCCCCAAAGTTCCGGCGGGTTTGGAGATGCCAGAGAATTTGGGGAATTCGTGCGGGATCTCGAATCCAGGGTGCAATAGCGAATACAGGAATTCGCTGCTTCCGCGAATCGTTATTGTATTGCCACAGTGGCGACGGTCACTGGAACGCTGCCAAAGCGGCGGTCGCGAGCATGGAAATCACGGACGGCGGTCTCCAAATCGGCGACGTCGAAATCGGGCCACATGCGATCGAGGAAATGCAATTCGGCATAGGCGCATTCCCAGAGCATGAAATCGCTGAGGCGCTGCTCTCCACCGGTGCGGATCAGCAGATCCACGTCGGGAGAACCATCGGGCGAGTGCGTGACATCGCCGAGGCGGCGGGAAAATTCCTGCTGCGTGACTTCAGTGGCCGAAACCATCCAGCAAGCGGCCTGGAGCATGGAATCACGCGCGGAATAATCCACGGCGATGCGCAGATGGAGTCCGCTATTTTCCGCCGTGGCAGTTTCGACGGCGTCGATTGCGGAAACGAGCGCGCTCGGCAAACGATCGCGGCGGCCAATGACGCTGATGCGAACGTCGTGTTCGGCTGCGCGGCGGGCTTCCTGGAAAAAATACGATTCGAGAAGGCCGAAGAGCGCACCCACTTCGCCGGGGGAGCGCTGCCAGTTGTTGGAGGAGAAAGCGAAAAGAGTGAGCGTGTCGATGCCGAGGCGAGGAGCAGCGTGGACGATGCGGCTGACGACATCGACGCCGGCGCGATGCCCGGCGGAACGAGGCAGACCGCGCATCTCGGCCCAGCGGCCATTGCCATCCATGACGATGGCAACGTGAATTCCCTGCGGCGGAACGATATACAAAGTACTTTTTTTCATGAAGTATGAAGGCAAAAAATTTTGCCCTACCTATCCTTCCCGCGTAACGCGAATCAACGCTTCCATATGATCGAGATAATGCTGCAAAGCCTTGCGGCCCGAAGGCGTGAGGCGATATTCCGTCTTCGGCATGCGCCCGGCGAACGATTTCGCGCAGGCGATGTAGCCGGCGTCTTCGAGTTTTCGCGCGTGGACGCTCAGATTGCCGTCGCTGGCGCCAACGAGCTTCTTCAATTCGTTGAAGCTGAGAGTTGCGTTCACGGCCAGCGCACTGATGATGCCCAGGCGCGTGCGTTCGTGAATCAGCCGGTCGAGCGAGCGCGTGGATTCTTCCGCGACGCGACCGCGAACCGCCTCCAACTCGTGACGCACGGATTTTACTTCCTGAGGAGACCGCACTGCCGCTGATTTACCCGCCATAGTTCCTCGCAATCACTGCCCCGAAAAGAATGTGAAATCCGCCAAAGCCCAGGCCGAGGAGGATATTGTCCCAGCCGGCTGGGCAGAAAAAGGCGACCGTGCCGAGAACCATGAAACAAAGCCCCATCAAAGGAACCACACGAATCGAAAATGCACCGCCAGTGACAACGCCCGTGCCATAGAGAAGGAGCCACGTCGCAGGGATGGCGGCGACAAGGCCGGCGTGAAAAAGAACATAGGTGAGAATCGCGCCGACAAAAAGCGGAGGAACAAAACTGAGCGCGAATTTGCGCGCGGGACCGGAGAGAAGAGAATCCTCGGCGCGGCGGGCCTTGAGAATGGTGCTCCAGCCGGCGATGGCGAAGGCAATGGCCGCTTCGACGAGCCAAACGGCGAGCCAAGCGCCGGGGCTCGTTTGCTGCGCGGCGACGATTGCGGCGCCGACAGCGGTGATACCGAGAACCATTCCGCCCCAGCCGGGAACGGCGGTGAAAGAGCCGGCGCGCTCCATGGTTTCGCGAATGAAGCGGAGGTTATCGCGAGCGCGGTCGTCAATGGCGACGGGGCGGCGAAGAGGCGAGGGGGAGTTCATACCAAAACAGGGTAGCACAAACGAAAATACTGTCAAGTACTTTGTTTTACAAAGTAAAACTCCAGAAACCTGGGCGCGTCCGAGCGGAAGCGAATTTTGTTGTTGCGCGCGCGGGTGCGGGACTATGCTTTTCGGTCGTTTCGACTGAGGAGGATTTTCATGAAGCGAATGTTGATTTGCGCAGTCATCGCGGCGCTAGCGCCGCTGGCGGCAAGCGCGCAGCAATCATCGAATCCGGTTTCGGATTCGGTGAAGGAGATGGTTGCGCAGCACGCGAAAGCGATTATCGCCGCGGCGGAAGAGATGCCGGCGGACAAGTATGGATACAAACCGACGCCGGGGCAGATTTCGTTCGGGCATTTGATTATGCACCTGGCAGAATCGAACACGCTTCTATGCTCGACTATTGCCGGTACGAAACCGCCCGAGGGAGAGACGCTCGCTGAGACGGACCCGAAGGACAAACTTGTGGGCGCGCTCAAGACTTCGTTCGATTATTGCAGCGGGGTGCTCGACAAAACGGACGACTCGAAGCTGGGAGAGATGCTGCCGATGTTCCGCGGGACGGCACCGCGCGCGCGAGTGATGATCACGCTGGTGGCGGATTTGTACGATCATTACAGCGCTGAAGCGGCGTATTTGCGGCTGAATGGAATGCTGCCGCCGACGGCACAACCGCGGCCAAGGCAGTAAAGGGACGCCGCAAGAATCCGAAAAGCGCACCTCAGCGGCTAAAGCCGCTCTCATAACACGAAGCTTGTTGTCGCGGCTAAAGCCTGCCTGCCGCAGGCGGGCCGCGACCTATAAATCGCGCTCTTTTGTAGCATCCCGCAAATCGCCGGAGACATGAACAGAGCGAAAGGCGGGCGCTACTTCGCGGCTCTGGGGTAGCGCCCTGCTAGCGCATTCCAGCGAATCAGGAATAGGTCAGCGAGCATGCGCAGGCTATCGCGCACGACATGGACCTTCGTTCTCGCGTCATGCGCCCAGCGAACGGGGACTTCTGCGGTTCGCAGGCCGTGACGGCGCGCGAGAAAAAGGATTTCGGGATCGAAGCCGAAATCTTCGATGCGCTGCTGCTCGAAAATAATTCGTGATTCGGGCATGGCGAAGGCTTTGAAGCCGCACTGCGTGTCGTGAAACGGCAAGCCGGTAAACAAACGCACAATCCAATTGAAAATGATTCCGGCGAATTCGCGCACGCGGGATTGATGGATTTCGATGAGCGTGCGGTCGATGTCGCGCGAGCCGATGGCGACATCGGCGGATTCGAGAGCGGCGAATAATTTCGCGGCTTCGTCGATGGGCGCGGAAAGATCCGCGTCGGTGAACAGCGCGACGCGGCCGCGCGCTTCGAGCATCCCGTGGCGAACGCTGAAACCTTTGCCGCGATTCTGACCGTTGGAAACGAGACGCAGGCCGGGAATTTTCTGCTGCCATTCAGCGACGAGACGAGCCGTGCCGTCGGTGGAACCGTCGTCAACGACGATGATTTCGGATGAGGGATGACCGCGGCGGAGAAAGTGTGAAACGCGCTCGAGCGCGAGAGGCAGACGCTCCTCTTCGTTATAGGCGGGAATGACAACCGATAAGGCGAGAGGCGGCGTCATCCGGTTAGCGCAACGGGCCAGCCGTGCCGGCCTTGCAGAGGTACGAACTGGCAGGGGAATAATTTTTCTTCGATGAAGTTGCCGGCGGACTTGCGAACGCGCAAGAGCATCTGGCGATCGATGGGGCCAACGGGAATGACGATGCGGCCGCCTTCGGCGAGCTGTTCGGCGAGAGGAGGAGGGATTCGCGGCGCGGCAGCGGCGACAAGGATGGCGTCGAATGGCGCGGCGGGAGGCCAGCCAAGCGTGCCGTCGCCGATTTCGACGCGGACATTTTTGTAGCCGAGCGCGGCGAGCCTTTCGCGCGCGGCGGCGGCGAGAGGAGGGCGCGCTTCGACGGTGATGGCTTCGCGCGCAAGCTCCGCGAGGATTGCCGCTTGATAGCCGGAGCCAGCGCCGATTTCGAGAACGCGTTCGCTGCCGCCGAGTTCCAGCGCTTCGGTCATGGCCGCCACCATGTAAGGCTGCGAAATGGTTTGACGTTCGCCGATGGAGAGCGGTTCATCATTATAGGCGCGCTGGGCGAGCTCGGGCGGGACGAACCGATGGCGCGGAATGCGTTCCATCGCGGCGAGAATGCGCGGCGAGCGAATGCCGCGTTTGAGAATTTGCTCGGCGACCATCGCCAAGCGCAATGATTCCCAATCCGCGGCGTTCTGAACGTCGGCCAATTTGCACCAGAGCCGGCTCACGCCGGCTGGAGATGGCGCTCCCAAGCGCGGGTCGCGAGAATTTCCTCGATTTGGGCCAGGGCGAAATCGATTTCTTCGTCGCGATTATAAAAATGAGGCGAGAGGCGCACGCCCGCACCCGGGCGAAAATCGACCATGACGTTGCGCGCGATCAATTCGTTCTTCACTTCCCTGGCATGCGGGCAATCGACCGAAACCGTGCCCGCGCGCTCGGCGGAATCACGCGGCGAATTCACGCGCCAGCCGCGCTGGAGCGCACCGGCAACCAACCGCTCGGTTTGCCTCATGGATTTCTCGCGGATGCGATCGAGGCCGACTTTGTGGATGATTTCGAGACCCGGCTGGCAGGCGTAAAGCGCGGGAATTTGCGGCGTGCCATTCAAGAAGCGGAAGGAATCCTCACGCGGATCGATTTCGCCGATTTCAAAATCGAAAGGACGCTGATGGGCGAGCCAGCCGGTCAGCGAAGGCGAGAATTTCGCGCGCAGATCGGGACGAACGTAGAGATAAGCAATGCCTGGGCCGCCGCAGAGCCATTTGAGGACGCCGCCAACGGCGAAGTCAGTCTTAAGTTCGCGGACATTGACGGGGACGGTCCCGGCGGCCTGAAAACAATCGAGAATCACGTGAGCGCCAACTTTGTGGGCGCGCTCGATGATGGCCTTGGCGTCGATGATGGTGGCGCTGCGGAAAAGAACGTAAGAAATCGGAACGAGAAGAGTTGTTTCGTCAATGGCGGCGAGGACGCGCTCGAGCGGAATGTGGATTCCGTCTTCGCTCTTGAGCATTTCGACGCGCGCGCCGCGGCGGCGCCGTTCCATATAGAAATAGACGATGGATGGAAATTCCAGATCGACGAGAACCACTTTGTTGCGCGGCTTGGAAAAATCGAAGCAGGAGGAGATCACGGCCTGCGTGATGGTGACGTTCTGATGCAGAGAAATTTCGCCGGGACCCGCGCCAATGATGGCGCCGACTTTGTCGCCAACGGAAACAGCCATGTCCCACCAGCCTTCTTCCCAGGCGCGAACGCCGCGCGTGGCCCAGCTTTCGGCATAGTCGTGGACGCGGTCATATACGGCGCGCGGCATGGCGCCGAGCGAATTGCTGATCATGTAGGTGGTCGTTTCGAGAATCGGAAACTGGCCGCGCCAGTTGAGCAGTTCATCCATGGGAATCATCCTCGCGCGCGATTTCGCTCTTTTCAGGAGCGCGCTGCCTCGCAGAGACAAAATAGCACACCGTGATGAAGGCAAGCCACGGTGGACCAGCGAGGAGCGTGATTTTCATGCCGGGAATCCACCAGGTTGAAATCGTCACGCCGGCGAGCGCCAAAAAGCCTGCGACAGAAGTCCACGCGGAGCGCGGCGCAAAGCGAGCAGGCAGCTCGGGCGCACCCGAGCGCGCAAACCGTCTTCGAAAAAACAAATGGGTCAGAAAGATCATCATCCAGACGAACAGGCCGCCGAAAAAGGCCGCGCCAAGCGTGTAAACGAAGGCCGTATCCTGAAAACGAACATCGAGAACGAGCGCCACGGCCATGCCGATGCTGGAAACAAGAAGGGCGATGAGCGGAGAGCCGCGAGAATTGAGTTTGCAGAGCCACTGCGGAGCGTATCCGCCGCGCGAGAGCGAGAAGAGCATGCGAGAGGTGAGGTAGAGGTTTGTATTCATGCTGGAGAGCGCGGCGGTGAGCACGACGAAGTTCATGATGGCCGCGGCGGCAGGAATGCCAACACTCTGAAAGACGCGGACGAACGGGCTTTCGGTGAGGCCAGCCTGCGTCCAAGGCATGACGCCGACGAGAACGACCATGCCGCCGATGTAAAAGAGCGCGAGGCGCGCCAACGTCCAGCGCAGCGCACGCGGAACAGCGATCTCCGGATTTTTCGCCTCGCCGGAAGCAACGGCGACGACTTCGATGCCGATGAAGCTGAAAATGGCCATGGCGACGCCGAGTCCGACGCCGGTCCAGCCGTGCGGCAAGAAACCACCGCGCGCGGTGAAGTTGGCGAAGCCGACACGCGGAAAACCGATGCCGAAAAGAAGCGCCGCGCCCAAGGCGAGAAACACGCAGATCGTCGCGACCTTGATGAGGGCGAACCAATATTCGAAGCTGCCGAAATTTCCGACGCTGCGCGCGTTGACGTAAATGAGCGCGGCGGAAAAAGCGATGATCCACAACCAGCCGGGGATTTTCGGGAACCAGAAATGGCAATAAATCGAGGCGGCGACAACTTCGCTGCCGACGGCGACGGCTTGCGCGAGCCAATAGGAATAGCGCATGGCGTAGCCGGCCCAGGGATGAACGTAAATCTCCGCGTAGACGCCGAACGAGCCAGCGACGGGATGCGCGACGGCCATTTCTCCAAGCGCCCACATGAGCGCAAGAGCGATCAGCGCGCCGCCGGCGTAGCTTAGAATCACTCCCGGGCCGGCCAGGTGAATCGAGACGGCGCTGCCGAGGAAAAGTCCGGTCCCGATCGCGCCGCCGAGAGCAATCATGGAGAGCTGGCGTGAAGTGAGTTGGCGGCGCAGGCCAGATTGGCGCGCGAGAATCTCTTCGGCGTTTGTTTTCGTCGGCGGCATGATATCCCGCGAGAATCGGGCGGCCATCGTATCAGAGTCGCGCAAATTGCGCCCAGCGGCAGGTTCGTCTACGATGGGCGTCGCTGAACGCGAGCTTTGGAGACATGGGGACATGAAACTCAAGAGAAGGATGCACTGGCGGCTTGCGGCGCTCGGCGTTTGCGTGCTGGCGGCGAGTTGCAGCAAGAGTCCAATCCATTCGCCGAATGAGCCGGTGACGCTGACGATTTCCGCGGCGATTAGCCTGAAGGATCCGTTGCAATCCATCACCCAGACATACGAGCAGCAGCACCCCGGCGTACGCGTCGAATGCAATTTCGGAGGCTCGGGCACGCTGGAGCAGCAGATCGAGCAGGGCGCGCCGGTGGATATTTTCATTTCCGCGGCGGAGAAAGAGATGGATACGCTGGAAGACAAACATTTGCTTGTTCCCGGGACGCGGCGCGATCTGCTGGCGAACCAGCTCGTTTTAATCGCGCCAGCAAGCTCGAAATTCACGGGAGGATTCGCGAATCTGACGAGACGAACGATTAAATCGATTGCGATGGGAGAACCGCGAACGGTTCCCGCAGGGGCTTACGCACAGGAAGTTTTCGAGCACCTGCATTTGCTGCCGGAAATTCAATCGAAGATTGTGTACGCCAAGGATGTGCGCGGAGTGCTGGCGTACGTCGAGACGGGGAATGCGGACGCAGGGATGGTCTACGCCACGGACGCACGGATTTCGAATCGCGTGCGCGTGGTTGCAGCGGCGCCGGAAGGTTCTCACGATCCAATTCTGTATCCGGTGGCCGCGCTGAATGTTTCGAAAACTCCACAGGCGGCGCGTGCGCTGCTGGACGCGCTTGAGACGCCGGAGTCGCTGGCGATTTTCGAAAAATACGGCTTTCTGTCGCCGGACGGCGCGAAGGCTGCGAAGTGAACGAGAAATCGAAATGACTCCTGACCTATCGCCGGTCTGGATTTCGCTGGAGACGAGCGTGACGGCGACGGCGATTACGCTTGTTCTGGGAACTGCCGTGGCTGTCTGGCGCGCGAACCGGCGCGGCGCGGGGCCGGCGATTCTCGACGGATTTTTTCTGCTGCCGCTGGTGCTGCCGCCGACAGTGGTTGGTTTTCTTTTGCTGCTGGTCTTCGGGCGAAATGGGCCGATCGGACGCCTGCTGCTGCATTTTGGCGAGACGGTCGTATTTTCCTGGCCGGCAACGGTGATCGCCGCGGCAGTGGTTTCGTTTCCGCTGATGTATCTGAGCGCGCGCGCGGCGCTAGAGCAAGTCGATCCGCATTTTCTGCAAGCGGCGCGAACGCTGGGGGCTTCGGAGTGGCGCGTTTTCCGCCGTGTGGCGCTGCCGCTGGCGTGGCCGGGAATTCTCGCGGGAACGATTCTGGCGTTTGGGCGCGCGCTCGGAGAGTTCGGCGCGACGCTGATGCTCGCCGGCAGCATTCCGGGGAGGACGCAGACGATTCCGCTGGCGATTTACTTTGCCGTGGAATCCGGCGACAACCAGCAGGCGATCCTGTGGTCGCTGATCGATATTTCCATTTCTGTGGCGATGGTCGCGGGAATGTATTACTGGACGCATCTGCAAAACGCTCCGCGCGCACGGCTGGCTCGCCGCTGACATGGCGCTGGAAATCCAAATCGAAAAGCATCTGGGAAGCTTCGCGCTGGACGCGCGATTTTCCTGCGGCGACGGGCCGCTGGCCGTGCTCGGTGCGTCGGGCGCAGGAAAAACCATGACGCTGCGGTGCATCGCGGGACTCGAACATCCCGACCGCGGGCAAATCATTCTGAATGGGCACGCGCTCTTTGACTCAAGCAAGGGAGTGGATCTTCCGAGCCGGAAGCGGCGGATCGGATTTGTGTTTCAGAATTACGCGCTTTTTCCGCATTTGAGCGTTGCGGAGAATGTTGCGTTTGGGCTCGGGAGCGCGGCTGATTCGGAGCGGAGCTTGCGCGTTGGGAGGCAGCTTGCACAGATGCATGTCGAGCAGCTTGCGAAGCGATTTCCGCGCGATCTTTCCGGCGGCGAGCAGCAGCGCGTGGCGCTGGCGCGCGCGCTGGCCATCGAGCCGGAGGCGCTTCTGCTGGACGAGCCGCTTGCCGCGCTGGACACGCATCTGCGCAGCCAGATCGAAGCACAGCTCGCTGAGACGCTGGGGCAATTTCGCGGGCCGGCGCTTTTTGTGACGCACAACGTGGAAGAGGCCTACCGCATCGCGGAGAATTTTGTGGTGCTTTCCAAAGGCCGCGTGGCGGCGAGCGGACCAAAGGAAGAAATTTTCCGGCGACCGCCGAGTCTGGAAGTTGCGCTGCTCACAGGACTGAAGAATTTTTCACGGGCACGCGCGATTTCGCCATTGCGCGTCGAGGCAATCGATTGGAATTGCACGCTGGATGTCGCGGAGCCGCTCGCTGCGCCGGCTGCTTACGTGGGGATTCGGGCGCACCATGTGGATTTTCTCGAGGCCGGGCCCGGGAATGCGGCGGACACAAATACGTTCCCCTGCTGGCTCGAGCGCGCGAGCGAAACGCCCTTTCGCATCACGCTGTATCTGCGATTGCACACCGCGCCGGGCACTGACGAATCCGCACACCATTTGCAGGCGGAAGTGTTCAAGGAAAAATGGCTGCGCTTCAAGGACCGGCCGCAGCCGTGGCATGTGCGACTGGCGCCGGAATCTATCCTTCTCATGCGCGAGTAAACCTGGGCACGACCCAAATGGATGCCGCGAAATCCTCTACTTGATGTGATTGGTGAATTTCACGTTGATGCCGAAAATTCCATTGATGTCGCGGAGCGCGACAATGGAGATATTGCGGCTGACGGC
>JASHRL010000188.1 GCA_030037355.1 Candidatus Acidiferrales bacterium
GCGGGCCCCATCCACGATGGCGTTTGTCGCGCCACGAATCTCCCCTGGGTCGTTGATCTCCGCCGGCTCATCGAGCGCAGCGGCATTTCTTCCTTCACGCTGATCAATGATTTGGAAGCCAACGCCTACGGCATCGCCACGCTCGCTCCATCCGATTTCGAAATCCTTCAGCGTGGAGCGCCGGACGCTGCCGGAAACGCCGCCGTAATTTCTCCCGGCACGGGCCTCGGCGAAGCCGGACTCTATTGGGACGGTACGCAGCATTGGCCCGTAGCCAGCGAGGGCGGTCATTCCAGCTTTGCGCCACGCAATGCGCTCCAGGACGAACTGCTCGTCCATTTGCGTGCGAAATTTGGCGGGCATGTCAGTTGGGAACGCGCCGTTTGTGGCCCCGGCCTTTTCAATCTCTACAAATTTCTGCGCGATACGGGTCGCGGCGAAGAGCCAGCATGGCTTGCCGAAGAGCTCACCGCCGAGGATCCATCGCCTGCGATTTCCAAAGCCGCGCTCGACGGAAAATCTCCGCTGTGCGCGCAGGCGCTCGATTTGTTCGTTGATTTACTCGCTTCAGAAGCGGGAAATCTCGCGCTGAAATTTCTCGCCATTGGTGGCGTTTACATCGGCGGCGGTATTGCGCCGAAAATTCTGCCGAAGTTGAAAACGCCCGCGTTCCTCGCTGCATTTGCCGATAAAGGCCGCCTCGCGCCTGTGCTTCAGTCCATGCCCATTCGCGTGATCTTGAATGATCAAGCCGCCCTGCGTGGCGCTGCCCGCCGCGCCATGCTCAAGCGCTAAGCGCCCCGCGCAATTTCCTTAGTTTTGCGCCTCTAGCGTCGCGTGCACCGTGATTTCGCTGTCCTTCAGCACATCCAGGTCGCGCTCCCACGACTTCGTTTTCGCCGCTTGGATCTGGATTTTGTGCGCGCCTGCGGGCAGATGCAGCATCGAGGGCGTGTTGCCCACAAATTTCCCATCGAGATAAATGTCCGCCCCCGCAGGGTCTGACGAAACATTCACGGAACCGTATCCTCCCGCGTCCGCCGGCCGTTTCGCTTCTTCCGTCTCGGGATAGAACCGCCCCAACACTCGAATCAAGTTCTCCGCGCTCAGCGCGAAGTTCAGTCCTGTGACGTCTTCTCCAGAATCATTGCGAACGCGCTTCTCCGCTGTGATTCCCACAACTCGGCCATACTCATCCAACAACGGTCCCCCGCTATTGCCGGGATTCACTGTCGCATCTGTTTGAATCCACGTTCCGTCGCCCAGGCTGCGGTCCGCGCCGATTCCGCTGACAACTCCTCGTGTCAGCGTATCCGCAAATCCGCCGCCCGGATCGCCGATGGCGATGACCGTCTCTCCCCGGTGTACCGCATCGATGGCTGCCAGCGGCAGATGCGGAAAATTGCTTCCATCCACTTTAACGATGGCCAGATCAACGTCGGGATCTGTGTAAACAACCCTGGCTGGCAAGCGCACCTTGCTGTGAGTCACAACATATAATTCCGATTGCTCGCTGACGACATGCTTGTTCGTCGCGATCAGCCCCGTATCGGTCACGAAAAATCCTGTCCCGCGCTTCAAGTCTCCTTCTATGCGCACAATCGCCGGATTCGCCTGGCTCGCGACAGCTTCAGCTGTGAGTGGTGTTGATGTCGGCGCCGCGGCCGCATCCGCGCTTTCCGTGCGGATGTCCGGAGCGCCGGTGAAAATCTTTGCCGTCGATTCGAGCGTCACCTCGAAATGATTCGTCTTCACCAGAAAATAATTCCCATCCGCTCTGCCCAGAAAAGATCTCCAGGCGTATGGCCCCTCCGTGATGGTCATTTCTGCACTCGTGTAGCCATCGAGCGAAATCCTCACCACAATCGCGTGTTCGAGCCGTGCGCCAAATGACGTGTGCGGCTTGTGGAAATAAGCTCCCGGCATGCTTACGGTGTAAGGAGTCTTGCCCACACTCACGCCGTTCATTTCCACCGTCGCGCCCGCCGGTGTGCTGGTGATCGTGAGCGTATCTGCGCGAAGAGTCCCCGGCAAAAGGGCAAAATACGCGATAAGGATAAACAAAACGTCGATAAGAAGTGCGGCCCGCCGCGGCCTCATCGGGAGCCTCCCAAGGATGCTTAGGATGGCACTTACCAGATAAGTAGTCAATCAGGAAACAATGGCCGCCAGCCGCCTTGCTTCCTGCATGGCGGGATTTCGCGCTCGCTCCGCAGTGGCTTACACTATCTTGCCGATGAAAAATCTGCATTGTGCCAGGTTATCGAGGACCGCCTGTGGCCGCTGACAATTCCGCCGCGCGCTTTTCCGTCGCGCGCTTTTCCGTAGTCATCGTGAACTACAACGGCGGGGCGTTGCTGGCCGATTGTGTGCAGTCCGTCTTGCGTGAAAATGTCCCTGCTGCGCAAGTCATCGTTGTCGACAATGGCAGCCGCGATGATTCCGTTCTCCGTCTCGAACACGCCGCGCCTGGCGTAAAGGTCATTCGCAATTCTTGCAACGCGGGTTTTGCCCGTGCTGTAAATCAAGGCCTCGCGCGAGCCTCTGGCGATTTCATTTTGCTCCTCAATAACGATGCACAGTTGCGGCCCGGCGCATTGCGCGCCTTCACCGAAGTCTTCGATCAGATTCCGAAACTCGCCATCGCCGGCGGCCAGTTGCGCCATTCCGATGGTCGTTTGCAAAACGCTGTCGCTCCGCTTCCAACGCTTGCGGCTGAAATCATTCCGCGCGCGCTGCTGCAGTGGATTTTTCCTCGCCGTTTTCGAGGTAAATCCGATGCCGGCGCTCCCGTCGCTGTGGAAAGCGTCATCGGCGCTTGTCTCTGCGTGCGCCGCAGTGCATTGGAGAAACTGGGGCCGATGGACGAGGATTATTTTTTCTTCATGGAGGAAACGGACTGGTGCCGTCGCGCCCACCAGCTGGGTTTCCAGGTCTGCTATGTTCCCGCCGCGCAGGCCGTGCACGCCCAAGGTCACACGGCCAATCGTTTTCGCAGCGATGCGCGAATCGAGTTCCAGCGCTCAAAACTGATCTATTTCAAGAAAAATCGCTCGCGCCCGGTTTATTTCTTTGTCTCTGTGCTCTTGCCCGCTAAAGCTCTGATCAATGCACTTGCCAATTCTCTGGCCTGTATCTTCACGCTCTTCGCCGTCAAAAACCTTCGCATCAAGTCGCGTGGTTACTGGCGCATCGCCGTGTGGCACGCCTTCGGCCGCCCCGCAAGCTGGGGCCTGCCCGATAAGTGCGCTCCTGAAAAGAAAACCTAGCGATACTCGCGGCGCCAATTCCTATACGCCGCGAAAAACAATCCCAGAGAAATTTTTATTTTTTTGAAATTTTCTGCAACCTCCGTCTGCATTCGCACATCCAAATTGATGTGAGCGTTTTCGGGTCTTCTGTGCTCACCTTCAGCGACCTACAGGCCCAGTAGTGCAGCGCCGAGGCGAACTGAATCTTTAAATCGGGAGGAAATTCCTATGAAGATACGTGTCGCTCCATTTGTCGCATTCTTGTCTGTTCTTTTCCTGTCTTGCCCTGTTTGGGCGCATTCCGAATCCACTCCGCTTGATCTCTCGCAGCCCGCGACCATCGGGAGCACGACCTTAAAGCCGGGTCAATATCGCCTTATTGCCAATCTCAGTACGGATCAAGTTCGTGTGGAACGCAAAGGGAAGGTGATCGGTACCTTTACCGGCACGCCGGTTACGCTCCAGACCAAATCCGAGCAGACCGCCATTGTATTCAACGGTCGGCAAATCTCCGAAATTCAGTTCACCGGAAAAACCGAAGCGCTCAAGCTCGACTAGCCTTTTGTCCCAGGCTGATACAGCCAGATGGCGGTTGTTGCCGGAGGAATGATTTCCATGTCCGTGCCTCGGGAAAGAAAATTACAGAACTTTTCGCACGCGACAAGATCTCCGGCAACCTCCGTTTCTCTTTTCGCATCAGAACTTAACATGAGCACGTCATCGTCTCCCGCGCTCACCTTCAGCGACCTACAGGCCCAGTAAGACGGCGCCGAGGGAAACAGTCAAATTTAAAATCAGGAGGAAATGTGTATGCGGATACGTGTCACTCCATTTCTTGCTGTACTCGCCGTTTCTGTGCTGTCGTGCCCCGTCTGGGCGAGTGGGGGGTCAACGACGCCCATAGCATTTGGGAACCTCGTGGCAATCGGCCACACGCTTCTGCAACCCGGTCAGTATCAATTTGTGGCTAACTTCGACGCGAACCAGATTCTCGTCGAGCGTGATGGTCAGTTGATCGCCACGGTCCCGGCCAGGGAAGTCACACTCAACCACAGGTCAAAACGAGACGGCGTCGTATTGAACGGCGCGCATATTTATGAACTGCAGTTCGCTGGCGAAAGTCGGGCTCTCGAGGTTGACTAACCTCGCCGTTCCTGCGAACGGCAGCTCTGCAACCTCGTCGTTTGCGGACGCCCGTAGCATGACGTCCGTTTCAACGCTCAGCGCCGGGTCAGTAAAAACTGGATTCCCGGCTTTGGCCGAAGCGTAATCGAAGGCCACAGCTTCACCCGCTGCCCCGGCGCGAGCGCCAGACGAAACCGCGGCACGATTGCCGCAAGCAACAGCGTTGCTTCCATCATCGCAAACGAAGCTCCGATGCAGACCCTCGGCCCGCCGCCGAAAGGGAAGTACGCGAACTTCGGCATCTTCTTTTGAAATTCCTCGCTCCAGCGGCTCGGCCGGAATCTCTCCGGTTGTTCGAAGTAGCGCGCATCGTGATGCACCACCCACTGGCTCATGTAAATCGTCGTGCTTCGTGGAACGTCGTAGCCGCCAATCACGCAATCTTCAGCGCACTGGCGCCCCATCGCCCATGCCGGGGGATAAAGCCGCAGCGATTCGCGAACCACCGCGTCAGTAAATCGCAAATTCGGCAAATCCTCATAGATCGGCATTCGCCCATGCAGTACGTCCCCTAGCTCCCTCAGCAATTCCTTTTCAACGTCAGGATTCTGCGCCAATAAATAAAATGTCCATGTCAGCGCGCTCGCCGTCGTCTCATGCCCCGCAAGCAGCAGCGTCATCACCTCATCGCGAAGCTGTTTTCCATTCATTCCGTCGCCGTTTTCGTCACGCGCCTCCAGCAACATTGAAAGCAGGTCATCGGTTTCCTTTCGCGCTTTGCGGCGATGGTCGATGATCTCGTACAAAATGCCGTCGAGCCTCTGTACCGCCTTTCGCGCCCGTACATTTCCGGGCGTCGACCATTTCGCTTTCAGCAGAAATCCCGTCTTGACTCGCGCGTCGTATTGCCGGATCGCCGCCGCAAGTGATTCTCCGATGACCTCAACGGTTTCTGGCCGCAGATCCGCGCCAAAGAGCGTCTTCGCCGCGATTTTCAGCGTTAGCCGCATCATTTCGGCACGAATTTCGCGCGTCTCGCCGCTCCTCCACGTCTCCAGCATCTCCTCTGCATAGCCAGTGATCACTGGCGCGTATGCCATGACGCGCTCGCGGTGGAACGCCGGCCGCGCCAGCCGCCTTTGCCGCCTCCAGAATTCTCCCTCGCTCGTCAGCAGCCCATTTCCGAGCACGCTTCCGCCCTCGCGCAGATCCGCGCTCTTGATGAACTTCGCGCCTTGCGTAATCAGCACTTCTTCGATCAAATCTGGCCGATTGAAAAAATAGACGGGGAACTTGATGAACCGGAACCGCGCCGCGTCGCCATACTCGCGCGCTGTGCGAGCGATGAACTGCAACGGATCATGGGTGAACCGGTAAAGCGGCCCGGGAAGAAAAACTCCTTTTGGCCCCGGTGGCAGCGTCGCGGTGGACATTAGCTTTCCAAGTGTTACCGAAAAGCTCCGCCGATTCAATTCCTCGCCAGTACCGCCCGCTTCCCGTTGGCTATTTCAGATACGCCGCGAGCCACGCGAGGAATTGCTGATACCAGAGCTTGCTATTTTGCGGCTTGAGCACCCAATGCCCTTCATCCGGAAAAATAATCAGCTTCGACGGCACGCCTTGCCGCTGTAGCGCCGTGAAAAGTTCCAGGTCCTGCGTATACGGCACGCGAAAATCGAGTTCACCGTCGATCACCAGCATTGGCGTTCGCAGCCTTCCGAGTTCTGCCGCGTACGTCGATGGCGACCATTTTGAGTAGCTCGTCGGATTCGTCCACGGCGTCCCATTCAAATCATGCTCCACGAACCACAATTCTTCCGTCGCGCCGTACATGCTCACCAGATCGTACGGTCCGGCATGGCTGATCAGGCAACGGAACCGTCCCGTGTGCGTTGCAATCCAATCCGTCATGTACCCGCCATAGGATCCGCCGGCCTCGGCGAGTCTCGATCTGTCGATGAACGGATAATGCGCCACCACGTAATCCACGCCATCCATCAAATCTACATACGGCTTTCCGCCCCAGTCATTCTGAATTTCATCCGTGAATTTTTGTCCGTAACCGGTCGACCCGCGCGGATTGATCATCACCACCACGTATCCTGGCGCGGCCATCACCTCCGGATTCCACCGATAGCCCCAGTCGTCGTCCCACGCTCCTTGCGGCCCACCGTGAACCAGCAATAGCATCGGGTATTTTTGTGCAGGGTCGAAATGCGGCGGCTTCACCATCAGTCCTTCGACGTTCGTGCCGCTCGCGCCCTTGAACCAAAATGGCTCTGCCGGAGGCAGTTCCAGGGGCGCAAGGATGGATTCGTTCTGGTGCGTGATTTGACGAACATCGCTTCCGTCCGCGTTCGCCGAAAAAATCTCCGCGGGATAAGTCAGACTCGAACGCGAAAACGCCAGCCGCTTCCCGTCGGCGCTGAGTGTGAACTCATCGTTGAATCCTTCCCCGATGACATGTTTGGGCGTGCTGCCGGGCGCCGCGGCTACATTGAAAATCGGCATCTCCGCGTGATCTTCGGCGGGGAAGTAGAGGCTGCTGCTATCGGCCGACCACGCGTACGATTCCACGTTGCGGTCGAAATTTTCGGTGACGTCCACGTGCTCACCGGTGGTGCGGTTGTAAATCATCAATTGCCACCGATCGCTTTCGTATCCCGGCGTCATCTGTGCCCGATATGCGATCCACTTCCCGTCCGGCGAGTATTGCGGCCCCCAATCGTCTCCCAAATTTGTGGTGATGCGCTTTGGTGACGCATCGCCGGAAATAGGCACAGTGAAGAGATCGCCATTCGTACTGAGCGCCTCGTCTTTTTGCGTGTCCGCTGTAAAGCAAATCTCATGGCTATCCGGCGAAAAAGCGATTGCCTCCGGTGCGCCAAGATTGAATGGTGGGACGTCGTAGTCCGCTCCCGGAGTCAGGTCGCGCGGCGTCCCTTGCTTCACCGCCATCACAATAAGGTGACTGCGCTTTCCGTCCGCCCAGTCTGTCCAGTGCCGATAAAGCAGCCGCTCGGCAATATGAGCCTTCACTTTGCTTTTGTCCGCTGCTTCATCCCGCTCTTTGTTGCACGCATCATCAGCGCAGCCGGGATAAACGCGCGAGGTGAACGCCATCCATTTCCCATCCGGCGACCACACTTCGTTATCCACATCCGTCGAAAGAAACGTAAGCCGTGAGGCTTCTCCACCATAAAGCGAAATGATGTAAACCTCTGCCGTGCCGTCGCGCGATGAAATAAACGCAATTTGTTTTCCGTCTGGCGACCATCTCGGCCGAGAATCGCTCCCGCCGCGCGTCAATTCGCGTTCCGTCCCGCCCTCCGCCGGAACAATCCAGATATTGCTCACCGAGTGGTTCGCCTCCACATCCGGCGTCGAGACCACGTACGCCACCCATTTGCCGTCGGGAGAAATCTGCGGGTCGCTCAAGCGATGCATCGCAATCATGTCGTCGAATTGAATCGCGCGCTTTCGCATCTGCCCGAGCGCCGCGCCGCAACACAGCAGGCAAACGCTTACGATCCACAGCAGGCGTTTCGCAGAACTCATCGCAAAGCCTCCTCGCATCGAATGTCCAGCACAAAGATATGGCGGGAATGATGTCACTTTGCACCTCTTATGCCAAGCCGTCGGCTGCCAGTGTTTCTCTTCGAGTGTGCACGAGCCAATGTGACGTGCGTCATTGCACGCGTTCGTGTGTTGTGATATCAACCGCCGCGAGGAAAAACTTGTGCAAAGCGCGCTCACCGTGGACCGATTGCACTTCGCCTTCACCGTAACTTTTCATTACATCTTCCCGCAAATCACCATGGGCCTCGCTCTGCTCATCGTCATTCTCAAAACGATGGCCCTCCGCACCGGCAACGAGCATTACAACCGCGCCGCGCGCTTCTGGGCCAAAATTTTCGGCATCAACTTCGCCATCGGCGTCGTCACCGGCATCCCCATGGAATTTCAGTTCGGCACAAATTGGTCCGTCTTTTCGAAGGCTGCTGGCGGCGTCATCGGCCAAACCCTCGCCATGGAGGGTGTGTTCTCCTTTTTCCTCGAATCCAGTTTTCTCGGTCTTTTTCTGTTTGGCGAAAAGCGCCTCGGGCGAGTGGGGCACTGGTTTTCTTCGCTGATGGTTTTCCTCGGCTCGTGGCTCTCCGGCTATTTTATCGTCGCCACCGACGCTTGGATGCAGCATCCCGTCGCATATTCGACGAGTCCTAATGGTTCCTTCGGATTAAGCAGTTTTTGGGGTCTCATCCTGAATCCCTGGACGCTCTGGCAGTATCCGCACACCATGCTCGGCGCCGTGCAGACGGGCTGCTTCGTCATGGCTGCCATCGGCGCGTTTTATTTGCTCTCGCACAATCACGAAGAATACGGCCGCACTTTCGTTCGCGTCGGCGTCATCGTCGGCGTCATCGCTTCGATCTTGCAGCTTTGGCCCACAGGTGACGGCCAGGGCCTGAATATTGCCCGCTACCAACCCGTCACGCTCGCCGCCATGGAAGGCTTGTTCCATACAGAAAAAGGCGCGCCGCTCGCCATTCTCGGCCAGCCTGACGTGCCAAAACAGCAGCTTGATAATCCTCTTATCGTTCCACACGCCCTGAGTTTCCTCACCTATCGCGCCTGGTCCGCCGAAGTGAGGGGCCTCGACGCATTTCCTTCCGACAATTGGCCCGACCAAATCGAGCTCGTCTATTTCAGCTATCACGTCATGGTCGGCCTCGGAACGATTTTCATCGCCATTTTCGTGATTGCCGCATTATTGCTTTGGCGACGCGCGCTCTATCGCAGCCGTCTCATGCTCTGGATCATCATGCTCGCGCTGCCGTTTCCCTTCATCGCCAATACCGCCGGCTGGATCACCGCCGAAGCCGGCCGCCAGCCCTGGCTCATCTACGGATTGTTGCGCACCGCCAATGGCGCTTCGCCGCTGGTCTCTGCCGGAAGCGCTTGGTTCACCTTGATCGGTTTCATGGGCATGTACACCGTGCTCGCCATTTTGTTTTTGTTTCTCGTTTATCGCGAAATCGAGCGCGGGCCGGATTCCGTCGCGCCCGCCAGCGCCGCCGCTTCGGGCGCGGCAGACTGAGGGAAGAAGCACATGGGAACCTTATGGTTCTGCCTCGTTGCGTTGATGCTCACGGCTTATGTGATTCTCGACGGCTTCGATTTGGGCGT
>JASHRL010000189.1 GCA_030037355.1 Candidatus Acidiferrales bacterium
GGTTGATACGCGCCTTTATTCGTAGCGCAGAAAGCCCCACGCTCAAAAAGCGAGCATGGGGCACCCGCAAAACCAACAGCAGATTCCCGCCAGGGCGGGCGAACCGTGCGGCTTGAATCTGGGCAGCGCAAGGCGAGAAGCAGATTCCTCGTCGCCCCTCACAAAAAGCGCTCGGGACTCGCTCGGAATGACAATGAATGCGTGGAGTGCTCTATGGGCCGCAAAAGCCCCACGCTCAAAAGGCGAGCATGGGGCACTCGCAAATACCCCACCCTTTGCTGCGCGCAAAACGCAAAGGATAGTGCAGCCGCCGATAGGGTGACGTCAAAGCGGCGTCGAGATCGCCTAGGCGAGCAAGCTCCGGCTGCGCCCGCCATGGCGGGCAAGCCGGAGTCCGCGGGGCGGACCGCCGCACTCCAAAGAGGCAAAACGAATCCCCTGCCTGCGGTAGGCAGGCTCGTTGCCCCTCGCAAAAAGCGCTCCGGGCTCACTCGCCAAGGCGAGCAAGCTCGGAATGACAGCAAATGCGAGGAGCTGCTGCAAAAGTCGTGCGGACGAGGCCCTTCGTGCCTCAGGGTAAATAAGCCGCGCCCCTGCGAGAAACCTGCGAGAAAAACGATATGCGCGCGAGGCGCGGGACGGAGGCCGAAGGAGCAAGAGCGACGGCGGATCGGGAGGCGAAATGGCGGAGGGGTTAGGAGGCGAGGCGTTTTTCGATGCGGCGGTCGGGGATGAGCCAGATGATGGCGACGACGGTGTAGCAAATGGCGGCGAGCGCGGGATGAAGGAAGGCGAGCGGGATGGCCACGACGTAAATGGCAATGGAGATTTTGCCTTTCGTGTCGCGGCCAATGGAGGTGGCGAGTGTGGAGGATTTTCCGTGAAGAGCGATGAGCGTACGCGTGAGAATGAAATAGGCGATGGCGGCGAGGAGGAGGACGATTCCGTAGAGAGCGACCGGGCGGGAGCTGAAATCGTTGTCGCCCATCCAGGCGGTGGTGAAAGGCACAAGAGAAAGCCAGAAGAGAAGATGGAAATTGGCCCAGAGCGTCGCGCCATTGACGCGCTCGACAGCGTGGAGGAGATGATGATGGTTGTTCCAGTAGATGGCGAGCATGACGAAGCTGAGAACGTAGCTCGAAAAAATGGGGATGACGGAGCGGAGAGCGTCGAAAGTGGCGCCGTGCGGGGATTTCATCTCCAGAACCATGATGGTGATAATGACGGCGAGAACGCCATCGCTGAAGGCCTCGAGACGGTTTTTGGTCATGGGCAGCTCTTGGAAGGATGATATCTAAATGAAAAGCGCGGTGGTGGCAAGAGAGTTTGAAGAAAGAGGGTGGAAATTCGGAGCTGGCCAGAGCGAACGAAACGGGGTTCTTCCGCCAACACGAAGAAAGCGATGCGGGAGAAATGCGAATGAGTGTAGATTCGAGGATATGAGCGAAAGTTTGCGGCGGGAATTCGATGCGGTGGACCGGACGACGGACCCGAACGATTTCGTAAAATACCTGGACACGACGAGGGCTACGAATTTTTTCCAGCAAATCAAGCGGCACATGCTGGAGTTGCTGGAACTGCGCGCGGGAGAAAGCGCGGCGGACCTGGGATGCGGCACGGGCGAGGATGCGCGTGCGATGGCGGAGCGATTGGGGCCGCGCGGACGGGCGGTGGGAGTCGACCTGAGCGCTACGATGATCGCGAAGGCGCGCGAGCGAAGGGAGGCGGACCGAGCGCGCGAGAGCGGCGCGGAGTTCTTGCAGGCGGATGTGCAAAGGCTGCCCTTCGTGGACGAGAGCTTCGACGCGATTCGCGCGGAACGCGTGTTGCAGCACACTCCGGATGCGGACGCGGCGATCCGCGAGATGGTGCGCGTGGCGAAGCGCGGCGGGCGGATCGTGATCTGGGAGGGCGACCTGGATTTGTTCATCATCGATGCAGAGGATTACGAAACGAGCCGCGCGATGCAGCGATTCATCTGCGACGGATTCCGGCACGGCGACATCGGGCACCGGCTCTATCGGAGATTTCTCGAATGCGGGCTCGAGGATGTGCGCGCGATTCCGCTTGTGGGGCGATTCACGGATTTCAAGCTGATCGAGAATGCGTTCGATTTGCCGGCGGCGGTGGAGCGTGCGGTGGGGCAGAAATTGATCGACCGCGAGAGGGCGGCACGGTGGCTGGAATCGCTGCGCCAAGCGGCGAGGGCGGAACGATTTTTCTCGGCGATCGGGGGATTCATCACGTTCGGGCGCAAGGGATGACGTCGCGCGCGGGAATGGGGACCAGGAAACAGGTAATAGCGAAAGAGTGGGGCGATGACTACTTTCGGCCCTTCCTGCGTCAGGGCAAGCGGATGAAGCGCCGAAAAGGAAGGAAGCATTGAGGAAATGCGAGGCGGAAATAGGCGAGACAGGCGTCTTGCGCGGGTGGGGCTGAAGCGCCGCCCCTACGAAGACGAAAAGCAGGTCCTTCGCTTCGCTCAGGATGACACAAAAGCGAAAACGCGACTCGGGGAGTCGCGACGGGCGACCCAAGGGTCGCCGCTACGAAGATGTGCGGCGGGCGCAGCAAGCGGCGCCGCTAGGAGCTACGAGCACACAGGCTAAGAGCCTGTGCCACGCGCCAAGGGATTCGAACTCCCGCGATGTGCGGCGCGCGTTGCGGCGCAAAAAATGAATCTGACGCGTCGGCGCAGCATCTTTTCGTTGAAATCCGGTGCGACGATTTCCGCGAGATAGCAAGAAAGCGCAAGCGGTGGCGCGGAGCGATCTGATATTTTTGCGCGGAAAGCGGCGAAAGACTGAGCGAAAGCGAATCTTTCCGCGCGGAGAACAATCTAAGGCAAAAGAAAATATTATCGAGGGGCCGTGATGAAGAAGACGTGGCAAACGAAACTGATTCATTCTGACGCAAAAATTCCGGAGGGATACCGCTCGCTGACGACGCCTGTGTATCGCGGCTCGACCACGGTGTTTGCGTCGGCTTCCGCCGTGAACGACCACTGGAATCAACATCGCGCCGGCTACACGTATGGACTTTACGGAACGCCGACGGCGCTGGAGCTCGCAGCGCGCATCTGCGAACTGGAGTCCGGCAAATACACGATTTTGACTCCGGGCGGGCAGGCGGCGATTTCGCTGATCGATTTCGCGATGCTGAATGCCGGCGACCATATTCTCGTTCCGGCGAGCGTCTACAGCCCCAATCGCAAACTGACGACACAGCTTCTTTCACGCTTCGACATTACGGCGACTTTTTACGACCCGGGCATCGGCGGCGGAATCGCGGGGCTGATTCAAGACAACACGCGGCTCGTTTGGACGGAGAGCCCGGAATCGATCACGATGGAAGTGCAGGACGTGCCGGCGATTGTCGCGGCGGCGCATGCGAGAAATGTGAAGGTTGTTCTCGACAACACGTGGTCGGCGGGAGTGCTCTTTGACGCGTTCCAGCACGGCGTGGACATCACGATGCAGGCGATCACGAAATATATCGGCGGGCACAGCGATTTGCTGCTGGGCTCGGTGACGGTGCGGGAGGACGGGATTTACGAACGGCTGGGCGCGGCGCAGCAAGTGATTGGTTGCGCGGTTTCTCCTGACGATTGCAGTCTCGCGCTGCGCGGGCTGCAAACACTTGCGGTGCGGCTCTCGGCGATTGAGAGTTCGGCGCTGGAAATTGCGAAGTGGCTCGAACAACGGCCGGAGATCGAGCGCGTGTTGCATCCGGCGCTTGCATCGTGCCCGGGGCACGAGTTTTGGAAACGCGATTTTCTCGGCTCGTCCGGCGTGTTTTCGATTGTTTTCAAGAAAGGGCCGACGCAGGAGCAGGTTTTTGCGTTTGTGGATGCGCTGAAGATTTTTCAAGTGGGGTACAGCTGGGCGGGAGTCACGAGCCTCGCTGTCGCGTACGATATCAGCCGCACTCCGGGCCAGCCGCCCTACGATCACCGCATCGTGCGATTCAGCATTGGACTGGAATCGACGAGCGACCTGATCGCGGACCTCGAGCAGGCGCTTGCGACGCTCGGACAGCGCAAGGCGGTTGCGCAGGAAAGTTGGATCGCAAACTCGTAAAGAGAAGTGGTTATATCGATTGGCGCTAACTGGTCATTGCGCAAATCCACTCTATCCTGCATGTTGGTTCGTTGCCGCGCTTCTGACGCCTGGGAAGTAAATTTGGACTGAGGCAGAGACGCGCGCGGAGGATGAATGTGACCAAACGCAGTGAACTTCGCCGATATCCGGACCGCGGATCGCATGACGCCAGCACCATTCACGCGATTCTGGATGCAGGGTTTCTCGCTCATGTGGGATTTGCTGTGAATGGGCAGCCATTTGTGATTCCCACGCTCTATGGGCGCTGCGGCGACAAGCTATACATGCATGGCTCAGCGGCGAGCCGGATGCTGCGAGAACTTGAACGAGGCGCGCCTGCATGCGTCGCGGTGACGATCATCGATGGACTGGTTCTGGCGCGATCGGCGTTCCATCACTCCATGAACTATCGCTCCGTGGTGGCCTTTGGAACAGCGCGGAAGATCCAAGAGACAGAGCGAATACTGGATGCATTGCGCGTGATTTCAGAACACATGATCGCCGGACGATGGGCGGATGTGCGCGGACCCAGTGAAAAGGAGCTGAAAGCCACGATGGTTCTCGAATTTTCGATCGAGGAAGCGTCGACGAAGATTCGCAAGGGGCCACCGATCGACGAGGAAGAAGACTACGCTCTGCCGTTCTGGGCAGGGATCGTCCCGATTTCCCTTAGCGCGGGAAAGCCGGAAGCCGATCCGAAAATGCGGGCACGGAATGACGTACCGACATACATCCGGGACTACGAAGCACGGCTGAAGAGCAATCGCAGCTAGGGCGTTGCGCGAGGAGCTGTTTCGTTGCTGCTCGTGTGCCCGGAGGCGACAGCAGATGGCGGAGTTTAATAGATCGAGCCAGAGGGTTGAGAGGAGCTTAGGACTCCAGCACTGACGGAGAGAGAGTAGGCGAGGCCGTCGCCGGACCAGGAAGCGAGAGAGAATTTTTGGCCGGCGACGAGTTTACGGACGCGAATGTTCGCGAATGTGAGCGGGACGCCGGCGCGACAAATGGCGGGACGCCGCGCGGAGGAGAAAAGGTAAACGGCACCGGCACCGGCGGCGACGGCACTGCCATCGGAATCGAGAAGGAGCGCGGTGTGCTGGTCGATGCCGATAGCGCGGATGCGCGGCACGCCGGAAGCGAGGATGCGGGCCATGAAAACGAGGGTGCGACCGAGGCGGTCGCGCGCATGGAAGTGAGAATCAGTGATGACGCCGCGCAGCGCGGGAATGACCAAGAAATTGTGAGCGATGACGACTTGCGGATGGAACGGATTGGCGAGCGCGGCAGCGGAAGTGAGATTGGGGCCGCGGGGCTCGTCGTTTTGCGAAGTGTAAGCGAATTCGCCGAGGACGGCGAGGCCGGCGCTGGTGCCTCCCATGGGAACGCCGCGGCGAATGGCGGCGTTGAGTTCGCGCTGAACGGGCGTGCCGCGCCAGAAGTTGATGTAATTGGCTTGATCGCCGCCGGCGATGAAGATTGCCGAGGCGGAGCGAATGGTCTGCGCGACGAATGGATTTTCGGCGGCGTCGCGGCTGGAAATGATAAGCGTGGCGATGGAGTTTTCGTGGCAGAGATTCTGGATGTAGGGATTGTAGGCGTCGGTGCCGCTGGCGCGCACGACGAGAAAATCGCCGCCCGCGGAGCGCGCGCAAAGCCACTGAAACGCCTGGTCGAGATCTTCGCCGCCGCCAATGAGCGCGTAGCCGGTGCGCGGGACGACGTGAACATTTTTCGGATTGCCGATGCGAATGTATTTGTAAGGCGCGCCGGAGGCAGCGGCGCGAGATGGCGCGGCGAAAATTGCGGCGAAGAGAACTGCTGCGACGAATAGAGATGCTGTGACGCGAGTGGATTTGGTTTGAGTCATCGGGCGGCCTCGTAGGCGCGGCGGAGAGTTCGGATATCCAGTTTTTTCATTTGCAGCATGGCCTTCATGACGCGGCTGGATTTTGCGGCGTACGCGTCGCCGAGCATTTTGACAAGTGCGCCAAGAATAATTTACCAAAATCCGCACCCACTTCGCGAAATTCCGTAAATGTATCGTCCAGCGTGCGCTACGCGCCGAGAAAATTCAAACTGAGACGGAACCCACCCTTTGCTGCGCGCGTCGGCGCGCGCAAAGCGCAAAGGATGGGCCACCCGCCGGTGATGCCGAGCGAATCCAGCATCTCATTCAGGCGGACCGGGCTTTGGGTTTGTTTTTGCGCGGGCCGAGAGTCCAGGCGGGCGGATCGCTGGCGGGAAAGGATTCGCGCGAGGCTTCATCGACGCTGTCGAGATTTTCGCCGTTGGCGGCGGTGTCGAAGCGCGAAGAATCGTTTGCGTCGGAGGGTTGCGATTCCGGTTGCGTTTCTTCGCCGGATTTTTTCGCGGGATCTTCTTTATCGTTCGTCATGAGATCACCTTCCGCTCGCCGAGCGTTTTCTTATCTTAAATGATGGCGAGGCGTTTGCCGACGCGCTCGAAGATTTCGAGAGCACGCCTGAGATCGGCGCGCTTGTGCGTGGCCGTGACGATGGTGCGCAGACGCGCCTTGCCTTCGGGAACGGTCGGATAGGCGATGGCGAGAGCGATGAGGCCTTCGTTGAAAAGCTCGCGCGAGAATTCGAAGGTCTTGCCGGCGTCGCCGACCATGACCGGAGTGATGGGCGTCTCGCTCTTGCCGGTGTCGAAGCCGAGGCGCTTGAGACCACGCTTGAAAAATTTCGTGTTGCTCCAGAGGCGCTTGACGAGCTTCGCGCCAGCGTCGGAATCGAGCAGCTCGAAAGCGGCCTGGCACGTGGCGGTGACGGAAGGCGGATGGGACGTCGAGAACAGGAACGGGCGGCCGCGATGATAGAGAAATTCGATAAGGTCGCGGGAGCCACAGACATAGCCGCCGATGGAGCCGATGGCTTTGCTGAGCGTGCCGACCTGAATATCGACGCGGCCGTGACAGCCGAGATGATCCACGGTGCCGCGGCCGTTGCGTCCGAGGACGCCGGAGGAATGCGCGTCGTCAACCATCATGATGCAATTGTATTTTTCGGCGAGGTCGCAGAGCGCAGGAAGCGGAGCGATGTCGCCATCCATGGAGAAAACGCCATCGGTGATGAGGAGCTTATGGCCGTTCCAATTTTTCGTTTCTTCGAGAATGCGCTGGCAATCGGCGACGTCTTTATGCTTGAAGACTTTGATGGTGGCTTTGGAAAGGCGGCAGCCGTCGATGATGGAGGCGTGGTTAAGCTCGTCGGAGATGATCAGATCTTCCTTGCCGAGAATCGCGGAGACGGTACCAGCGTTGGCGGTGAAGCCGGATTGAAAAACGACGCAGGCTTCGGTGCCCTTGAAGCGCGCGATCTGCTCTTCGAGCTCCATGTGGATTTTCATGGTGCCGACGATGCTGCGGACAGCACCGGAGCCGACGCCGTATTTGCGAATGGCGTCGATGGCGGCGCGGCGGAGCTTGGGATGCGTGGTGAGGCCGAGATAATTATTGGAGCTGAGATTGATCACTTCCTTGCCGTCGATGACGGCGATGGGCTTCTGCTCGCTTTCGAGAATGCGGAGACGGAAATAGAGATGACGCGATTTTAGGTCTTCGAGCGCATCGCGGAGATATTGAAGCTGAGGACGAGTGGAAGAAGCCGAAGATGGCGTAGCCATAAATCCTCCTATGAAGGAAAGAGAGCTGAGCAGAACGAAGAGACATTATAAGACAGGCGGAGGAGAAGAACGAGGAGACAAAATGGCGCGAACAGCCCGCGGCCGCGCCGCGCGTTCATGCCTTTGCTGCTTTCGCGAGCTATTTCTTTGAGGCGTATTCGGCAGCGCCGAGGAAATGCAGAGAGACGTAGGGTTCGTTGCCGACGACCCAACTATCGTGGCCCGGAGGGCCGGGCGGGATGTAGAAAAGCGTGCCGGGGCGAAGTTCGTGGATAACGCCATCCTGCATGGCGGCCGTGGCGCAGCCGGAGAGCACGAGGCCGACGTGCTCGACATTGCAGTGCGACGCGCCGACGCCCGGGCCAACGTGAGCGGACCATCTCCAGCCGGGCTGATAGGTGGCGCGGCCGATGGTCATGCCGCCGACGCGGATGAGTTCGAATTTGCCTTTTTCAAAGGTGCGGATTTCGTCGGGGTCTTCGAAGCGGCGCAAAATCGTTTCGAGCATGACAAACCTCCCTGGGACATGCTATGCTGCCTGCGATATATTCATATTATACTCATAATATGAAAAAGAAAAGGAGTCAAGCGTAATGGCGCGGACGAGAACTGGCGAGATTTCGCGGCGGACGAAGGCGAAGGCGGCGACGCACGAGAAGATTCTGGCGACGGCGGGCAAGCTGACGCGGACCGAAGGGCTTGCGGCGGCGAGCGTGCCGCGCGTGATGCACGGAGCGGGGCTGACGGTCGGGGGATTCTACGCGCACTTCCCTTCGAAGCGCGCGATGGATGCGGAAGTGATCCGAAGAGCGAGCGCGAAATCGCTTCGGGGATGGCCGGGCGCGATTCAGGAAAAAGACGGCCTGAAATGGCTCGAGAGCGCGGTGAAGATTTACCTTTCGCGAGGGCATCGCGATGATGCGACAGGCGGGTGCGTGTTTCCCGCGATTGTTTCGGAAGTGGCGCATTCGAACAAAGGGACGCGAGAAGCAACCATCGAGGCGTTCGAGAATTACGCGCGCGCGATCACGGCTCATGCGCCGGAGACACGCGGAATTAGGGCGCGCGAACGTGCGCTGGCGACATTTGCGCTGTGCGTGGGAGGAATTGCGCTGGCGCGGGCGTTTCAGGGGGATGAATTGAGCGATGAAGTGCTGAGCGCGTGCAGAAAGTGGGCATTGCCGGAGAGCAATAGGGATGGGAGAGAATAAGGCCGCATGGAAGGGGAAAATACGGTGCGGAACTCAATTGACGCCATTATTCGACTGGATTGAAGGCAAAAGGGATATATTGCGCAGCGCATCTGAAGGAGAGTATTCTTTTGATATGACACGCAGAAAATCAAAGCTGGATATAGCCACGGAAAAAGCGGCGCGGATCATTGAGGCGCACATGGAAACTTTGCCGCCCATGGAAGCAAGAGAAATGCGCGAAGAGATTCACGCCCTGGCTAGGAAGTCTTCCCGGCCCGCAAATCGCGGAAAAGCTTCACGATCTCGGAAAAGCGGGGGTCCTCATCCTTTATCCCGTGTTTCCGCAAAATCTGCATAAGCTCGCGTTCGTCGTTGTTTCTGAAAATTCTGCTGAGGTCGCGCCTGAGCGCTGCGCCTTCCTGACGCGTATATTTGTACTTATCGGGCAT
>JASHRL010000190.1 GCA_030037355.1 Candidatus Acidiferrales bacterium
CGGCGATTGCGGAGACTGGATTTGCGCAGACGAGATCTGCTTTTCGCCGCTGGCTTGGCGATCGACTTAGCAGCGAGTTTGCGCGAAAGGTTGGCCATTTCGATAGCGGTGAGCCCGGCGTCAAAGCCTTTATTGCCGCTTTTCAGGCCAGCGCGGTCAATCGCCTGCTCGAGCGTGTCGCAGGTGAGAACGCAGAAGGCCATGGGCACGCCAGTATCTACCTGGGCGAGTTGCACTCCGCGCGCAACTTCATTGCACACGTAGTCGAAGTGCGCGGTGGCGCCGCGAATCACACAGCCGATGCAGATGATGGCGTCGCAGCGTCCCCTCTGCGCGAGTTTCTTCGCTGCGATGGGAATTTCCAACGAGCCAGGAACGCGAATGAGTTCGATTTGCTTCTCCGTGGCGCCGGAGCGTTCCAGAGCATCAAGCGCAGCGGCGAGCAAACGATCCGTGATGAATTGATTGAAGCGGCTAGCCACAATTCCAAAATGCAGCCCCGCGGCGGAAAGCTCTCCCGTGATCGGTTCGGGATGGAGATTGCCAGCGGCTTTCTCTTCTTCTCGCATTGAGTTTTCCGTGCTGCTTTTTGCCATGACCTTTTCCATGCGGACTATTTGCCTTTGAATTGTGCAGGGCGCTTTTCCAGAAAAGCGCGCGTGCCTTCGCGCATGTCCTCGGTGGCGCAGCAGAGTCCGAAAAGCGTCGCCTCAAGAAACAGGCCTTCCTCCTGAGACATTTCCAATCCATGCTCGACGGCCTCCATGGCGAAGCGTACGGCGAGCGGCGCATTGGCGATGATTTTCCTGGCGATGGCTTCCGCAGCAGGAATCAAATCCGCGGGCTCGACGACGCGATTGACGAGGCCGATACGCAACGCTTCCTCGGCGGAAATCATTTCACCGGCAAGAATCATTTCGTGCGCCACGCCTTTGCCGCACAGACGCGCGAGCCGCTGCGAGCCGCCGTAACCGGGCATGATGCCGAGTTTGACTTCCGGTTGGCCGAGGCGCGCGCTTTTGCTCGCGATGCGCATCGTACAAGCCAGCGCGAGTTCGCAGCCGCCGCCGAGCGCAAATCCATTGATGGCGGCAATCGAAGGCTTGCCCATGGTTTCGAGTTGATGCAACACGGCCTGCCCTACAAGCGAATGGTCTTTCCCGTCGACAGCCGTGCGGACGGCGAGCTCATTGATGTCGGCTCCGGCGATAAACGATTTTTCGCCAGCGCCGGTGATGATGAGGACGCGTACGGAACCATCCCCGTGCGCGCAACTGAGAATCTCGCTGAATTCTTTCATCGTCGGCGTATTGAGCGCGTTCAAGACCTTTGGGCGATTGAACGTGATATATGCGATCTGATCTTTCACTTCGTAGAGCAGATTTTCGTAGGCCATGGCGTCAGAGCTCCATCTGTCAAATTCGCGTCAGGTCAGTTGCATGGCGCGCGGCTTGGCTGGATCGGAATAATCGTAGAACCCGCGGCCCGCTTTGCGTCCGTTCCACCCGGCAAGAATCATGCGCTTCAGCAGCGCGGGCGGCGCAAAACGCTGCTCTTTGAACTCATCGAACATGATGTTGGCGATGTAATAGGTCGTGTCGTTGCCGACAAAATCCAGAAGCGTAAGCGGACCCATCGGGTAGCCGCAGCCAAGCTTCATGGAATTATCGATGTCTTCGACGGACGCGACTCCTTGCTCAAGAACGCGAATCGCATCCAGAAGATAAGGCACGAGCAGGCGATTGACGATGAAGCCGGTCCGGTCGGATGTTCGCACAGGCACTTTGCCGACGCGGCCGGCGAAGGCCACGGCGTCGTCAAAAACCTTCGGATCGGTGGCGATAGTGCGAATCACTTCGACGAGCTTCATCAATGGCACAGGATTAAAAAAATGCAGGCCGATGAAACGCTCAGGACGCGCTGTTAAAAACGCCATCTCCGTGATGGAAAGCGACGAGGTGTTGCTGGCGAAAATCGTGTGCTCGGGGCAGATTTTGTCGAGCGCAGCATAAAGTTCGCGCTTGTCTGGCAGTTGCTCGATGATGGCCTCGACGACGAGGTCGGAATCCTTCAAATCTTCGAGCTTCGTTGTCCCGCGAAGGCGCGCGCGTGCAGCGTCGCGATCCGCAGCAGAAAGAGTTCCCTTCTCGACGAACTTCGCAAGGCTTTTTTCAATCGAGGCAATGCCTTTGTTCAGCCGCTCTTCATTGACTTCGCGTACGACGACCGAGCAGCCCGCCTGCGCTGCGATTTGCGCAATCCCGGAACCCATTAATCCACAACCGACAACCCCGACTTTTTCAATGCCCATTCCGTTCTCCTGTATGAGTATGAATTCAGTGAATCATGAATGCTACGACATTGATTCAACGACTACAGCGATGCCTTGCCCACCGCCGATGCAGGCCGTCGAAAGCCCATAACGCCGATTGCGGCGGCGTAGCTCCAAAAGCAGAGTGAGAATCATGCGCGTGCCAGTGGCGCCCAGCGGATGGCCGAGCGCGATCGCTCCGCCATTCACGTTGGTCTTGTCGCGATTCAGGCCCAGAGCCTTTTCGACGGCGAGATATTGCGGCGAGAACGCTTCGTTGACTTCGATCAAATCCATTTGCTCGAGGTTGAGGCCCGCGAGCGCCAGCGCCTTCTTGCTCGACGGCACGGGGCCAATGCCCATGATTCGCGGCTCGACGCCGGACGTTGCCCACGAAACGATGCGTCCGAGCGGTTTCCAGCCGCGCTGCTTGGCAACGGATTCTTTCGTCATCACGACGGCAGCTGCGCCGTCAACGATGCCGCTCGCGTTGCCTGCCGTCACGATTCCATCCTTGCGAAACGCAGCCGGAAGCGCGGAGAGACTTTCCATCGTCGTGTCCGGACGGCGATGATCGTCCTGCGAAAAAAAATGGGCTTTCTTACCCTTGCCGACTTCGACGGGAACAATCTCTTCGCTCATGCGGCAAGCCTTGTAGGCTGCTTCAGCTGCCTGCTGGCTGCGCAGCGCATATTCATCGGCCTCCTTGCGCGTGATTTTGTACTCGACGGCAAGATTTTCGGCCGTGTCAGACATCGTGCAGCCACTTATAGGATCGAGAAGGCCGGCCATGAGCGCGTCTTCGAGTTTGCCTTCGCCGAGACGGAAGCCCGAGCGCGCGCCGCGAATCACATGCGGGACCTGCGTCATATTTTCCATTCCGCCTGCCAGAACCGTCTGGCATTCGCCCAGGAGAATGCGCTGCGCGGCCTGGCTGATTGATTCCATCCCGGAGCCGCAAAGGCGGTTCACGGTCACAGCGGGAGTTTCCACTTTCAATCCGGCTTTCAGACCAACATGCCGCGCGCCGTAGTGTGCATCTGAGCTACTTTGCTGCACATTGCCGAAAACGACGTGCTCGACTTCCCCGGCATCGACGCCGGAGCGCTTGATAGCTTCCTTGGCTGCA
>JASHRL010000191.1 GCA_030037355.1 Candidatus Acidiferrales bacterium
AAGACGAATCGCACGGTAATCCGCGTCTCGACTTCGACCGCTTCGCCGTCAAGCAGAGTTGGCCTGTAGCGCCATTGGCGCACGGCTGCTTCAGCAGCTGGGGCCAGCAGCGGGCTGCCGCTTAGGACTTCCACGGAGCGCACACGCCCATCGCGCCCAACGATGGCTCGCAGCTCGACGGTTCCCGAAATTCTCGCTGTTCGCGCGATTTCCGGGTATTGCGGTTGGACTCGGTTTATCAGAAGCCCTTCCTGCGCGGTCTCGCTTTGCCGAATGATTCGCGGCGGCGCGAGGCGGGGCTGCGGAAGCAAAGGTGTGTCTCCCGATGCATCGAAAAGCCCCAGCGGCTGATCCGAAAAGCCTTGAACGCTGCCCAGAATTTCAGGCGCGGAAGAAGGCGTAACAGCCGCTGTGCGCGGTACACGCGTTGGCGAAAGGTAAGGATTCAATGGCGCGAAAATGTGCGACAAGTTTGTCGCTTCGTGCGGATGGCTCGCGGCCGGCCGCGCAGCAGGAGTTCCAGGAAAAGGAATCCGCGGCAGGAAGATATATTGCGGCGGTAGCGCGTTCATCTTCATGAGCGGAAGAATTGCGAGGGCCGCCATCAGCAATCCTTCGACGCCCACCGCAACTCCCAGTGCGCGGTGTCGCCTCCGATTCTCGCGCCTCTGAGTCGCCGAATCGCCATCGACCAAACATCCATTCAGAAATCGCTCGTCTCGCATAGACGCACCTCTCGCAAGCCACTTTTCGAGCCAAGAAATCTCTCGCGCGGAAGAAATTCAGCCGTACGAAAGTTCTATTTGCGAGATCGCGCGACCTCTGCCATTATGGACACCGGTTAACGAGGGAAGTTCCCCAGGTTGGCTCCCTCAAATGCCCTAGAAGCTCCGATTGCTTGTAATTATAAGAAAAGGAATCGCTTAGGGGTGCCGTGCGCGTCCGGCATCATTGCGGCGGCTTTGTGCATCCAATTGCGTGAAAGTGACCTTTTGGGACTCATACGGAGGCAGTAATCATGAGCAAGGGCAGTTTGGAAACACTAGGTGTTCGGTACACGGGCCGCGCGGCGCTCGATCGCGATCCGCAAGATGACCGGCTGGAGTTCACCTGTCCGCATTGCGGAACGGTCGGCAGCAAGGCGGCGCGGCGTTCGCACGCGGAATATCACTTCACGGACGGATTCGTGCAGGACCTTCAGGGTGAAACGACCACTTGCCGCGGATGCAAGCGTTCGCTGCACATCTCTCCCGTGGTGATGTTGCACGATCAGGATGAAAAGCGGCGCTTCGAAGCGTTTTTCGAAACCGAGCTTGTGCCTGCATCGCTGAACTAAATCTCTCAGAGCGCGGCTCGAACTGCACTCTAAGAGTTTGGGCCGTGCGCTAAGCGCCACATTGTCGGCATGCTGCTGTGTACACCTTCACGCTTTGAATTTCTGTTCTAATTGCTTTAGAAATTCCTCCGACTTTCCGCGCGGAATACTCAGCGTCTGCCATTGCGCTCCGGCATAATGCTTCGCCAGCAAAATGATCTGCCCCGCGTGCTGCGCCGTATGTGCGAGCGACCGCTGAATTGCCTTGATGACGGTATGCGGCTCGGAGCGGATCGTGACTGTCTTATCCAGATCCGCCGGTGTCAGCTCTTCAAGCGCGTCCAGAGTGATTTGCCATGCGTTCTCCCAGCGCTCAAGCAGGCTCGCACGCGTATCACGCGTTTCGTTCAGAAATTCCGTGTCGCGGTTTCGATCGGGTTTGTCTCCGTCGGAACTCAGAAAATCCGTCCATCGTGACCGCAGATTTCCAGCGACATGCTTTACGACGGAAGCGATGCTGTTGGATTCCGCATCAAGTTGCGAAAAAAATTGTTCATCGCTCACCTGTGCCATAGCCCGGTCCGCAAGTTTCTTTTGGCCGCGAAACTGTTCAATCGTCGTTTCCAAGAAACGCCTTTCTTGCATAACTCCTCCCTTATTTCGTGTTCTGTGATTGCCTGGCAATACCCCACAGTCGGATGACTCATCGGGAGAAAAGGATTCGCACCGTACAGAATTAGGCGCAAAGTCCCAGCCTATCCCTCCCAGTCCGCATCCAGCACCAGATGATACTGTTCGAGGCCGGTGCGGATGCGCACGAAAGCTTCATCAACCGTATCCGCAAACTGCAGCAGATTGAATTCACGCTTGCTGATGGTCCCTGAATTGACCATGGTGCGCCAGTTCAGCACTTTGTCCCAATACTTCCGGCCATAAATCAAAATCAAGTGATGCTCCGGCAATTTTCCAGTTTGCATCAGCGTGAGCATTTCCCATAGCTCGTCCATCGTGCCAAAGCCGCCGGGGAAAACGATTAAGGCCTTTGCCAGTTGCGCGAACCAGAGCTTGCGCATGAAAAAGTAATGGAAGCAGAAATTCAGCTCCGGCGTGATGTAGCGATTCGGCCTCTGTTCGTGCGGAAGCTGGATGCTCAACCCGACCGTGGAGCCTCCTGCTTCTGATGCGCCGCGATTGGCCGCCTCCATGATTCCCGGACCGCCGCCGGAGCAAATAACGAACCGCCGTGGATGTTCGCCGAGGGACATGGACCACGCCGTGATGCGCCGCGCCAGCTCGCGCGCTTCCTCGTAGTAGCGCGACATCTCGAGCGTCGCTCGCGCCATGCGAATTTCTTCGCGATGCGCGGGATCCTTCGCCGCGCGCCGGTTGCTCTTCAACCGTTTCAGCTTTGCGATGGCCTTCTCGCGCGGCAGAATTCGCGCCGATCCGAACATGACGATCGTGTCGCCGACCCTCTCTTCTCGCAGACGCTTCGCCGGGTCTAAGTATTCGGCCAGAATCCGTAGAGGACGCGCCGCTGGGCTCTCCGTAAAATGCGGATCGTGGTAGGCCAGCTTGGCCATGGGCAAATGGGCTCGGGACTTCATGTGTTCTCCTGTGCGTAAAAATGCGAATTAAGCATTCTAGTTCCGTTGGATTTGAATGGAATATGATTCTTAAGCGGCGGTACTTCGGCGATTACGTCGCGCGTTTCGTTGAGCCGTCATGCAAATCCTGTTGAACCGGTTGCAACGTCGACTGGAAATCAGGAATCAGATACATTAGGTGTACATGGCAACCGCAGCCAAGCTGACAATGCGCTCTCTGGCCATCCTTTTGGCCATAGCGGCGCCTGTATTTGGGCAGGGTCAGCCTGCCGGCCCGATCCAAGCAAAGCCGGGTGCGCAATCAGCGCAGCAGTCCAGCCAGCAACCCGGGCGGGTGGTGATTCAGGTCAAGGTGGTCACGCTGCCCGTTGCCGTCTCCGACCACTCGAATAATCTCGTGCTGAATCTCACGCAAAAAGACTTTCAGGTTTTCGAGGATGGAAAGCCGCAGCAGATTATCCGTTTCGATCAGGGGGGAGATCCGCTCTCGATTGTGCTCGTGCTCGAGACGAGCTCCCGCGTCGCGCCATTGCTTCCCGCGGTGCAGAAAACGGGAATCATCTTCACGCAAATGGTGATGGCAGCCACGGGCGAAGCGGCGGTGATCGGCTACAACGACGAAGTGGACATTTTGTGCCCGATGACCACGGATTCCGACGCCGCGCTAAAAACGATCGAAAATGTTCAACCCGGACTGCCCGGATCGCGTCTCTACGATGCGCTCAATCGCGCGGAAGACATTCTTGAAAGAGAACCGTCGGAACGCCGCCGCGTCATCGTCGTCGTGGGCGAAAAAAATGACAAAGGCAGCGAAACCAAGCTCGGCCAAGTGCTTCGGCGCGCGCAGCTCGATAACACTTCGATTTACACCATTGGCTTGAGCAGCACGGCCGCTGAATTTCGCAGGGAGCCGGAGCGGCCCCGGCCCGTGGAAACCGGGCCCCCGGGAACATATCCCATGAATCCGCCTACGGGTACGATGGAGACGCCGAGCACGGTCGAGGAACAAATGGGAAACGAAGACAGTGTGTCGTTCCTGCCGCTGATTGCCTGGATGGTGCAGCATGGCGCGAACGCGGTGGGCAGGAATTCACTGGTGCTCGCCAGCACGGCCACGGGTGGTTTGCATGAAGGAACGTTCAAAGACAATTCCATTCAGCGCGCCATGAATGCCATCGGCAACGACCTTCATGGCGATTACTTGCTCGCTTATCGGCCGCCGAGCAACACAGCCTACGGCTACCACAACATTGAAGTGCGCGTCACGGAACCGAGCCTGAAAATCCGCACGCGCCCCGGCTACTTCATCGCCCCGCCAAACGAATAGCGCTTCATTCTGACTGAACGACGCGACTTCGCTGCTTGAATTCGACCCTGCTAACTTTCTGCGGGCGCTCCGGCATCTTCTTCTTCGAGGATGGAAGCGGCAGCGGCGATGCGGTCGCCTTCATCGAGGCGCAGCAGGCGTACGCCTTGCGTGGAGCGGCCCGCTTCGCGAATTTCCGCTGAATGCACGCGAATCACTTTGCCCTGGCCCGTGATGATCATCACGTCGGAATCTTCTTTCACCTGCAAAGCGGCGACGACCGAGCCATTGCGGTCAGTCGTCTTCAAATTGATCACACCTTTGCCGCCGCGCGAAGTGACGCGATATTCGGCGAGCGGCGTGCGCTTGCC
>JASHRL010000192.1 GCA_030037355.1 Candidatus Acidiferrales bacterium
ACCATCGAAGGGCGTCCCGAGCCCAAGCAGGAGCCCGGCGGCGGTTATGGCGTTGCTTGTCCCAATTTTTTCCGCACCATGGGTATTCCGATGGTCGAGGGCAGGGAATTCACCGACGCGGACACAGTGAACTCCGCCGGCGTGGTGGTGATGAACGAAGCGATGGCGCACCGTTTTTGGCCCAATGGTGGCGCGCTGGGCGCGCACATCAAACTCGGCGCCTACAATGACGACACACCGTGGATGACGGTGGTCGGCATCGTCGCCGATTTCCGCCACGACGGTCTCGACGCCAAGCCGCGGCCTTATTTCTATCGTCCCTTCACGCAGGCTGGCTGGCCCGTCATGGCCGTTGTGATACGCACCGCGTCTGCACCCGCATCGTATGAAAAATCGGCTCGCGCCGCGCTGGCGCAGATGAGCGGCAATTATCCCGCCTCAAACGTGCTCACGATGGAGCAAATTGTCAGCGACTCGCTCGGCTCGCGCCGTTTTCCGACCATGCTTCTCGGCGCCTTCGCGTCGCTCGCTTTGATTCTCTCCGCCGTCGGAATCGCTGGCGTTGTCGGTTACTCCGTGGCCCAGCGCACGCATGAAATTGGGATTCGCATGGCGCTGGGCGCGCAGCCGCGGGATGTTCTGCGGCTTGTTTTGGGCGGCAGCATGGCGTGGACTTTTGTGGGCGTGGCCATCGGCATTGCAGGTGCGCTCGGACTCACGCGCCTGCTCGGCAACTTGCTCTATGGCGTGCAGCCCGCCGACCCGTTTATCTTGAGCGCGACCGCAGCTTTATTGCTGCTCGTCGCGTTCGCGGCCTGCTACATCCCCGCGCGGAGAGCGATGCGTGTCGATCCCATGGTCGCGCTGCGTTATGAGTGAAGCCGGGAGGGGAACATGAGATCATTGCTCCAAGACATTCGTTACGCCATTCGCACGCTCTCAAAATCCCCAGGCTTCGCTGTGATCGCCGTGCTTACGCTCGCGCTCGGCATCGGCGCCAACACCGCGATTTTCTCCGTCGTGAACTCCACCATGCTCGCGCCGCTGCCGTTCAACGATCCCTCCACGCTCGTGAACATTCATGCGCACGCGACATTCTTCGATTTCTGGAATCTCGGTCTTTCGCTGCCAGACATCGTCGACGTTCGCGCGCAAAGCAAATCCTTTTCCGCGATTATCCCGTTCGAATATGCAAGCGTGGATCTGACCGGCCGCGACACGCCGCAGCAGCTCGACGCCGCGAAAGTTCCCGCGGACTTTTTCTCCATGCTGGGAATCAAGCCGCTCTATGGCCGCGCCTTTTTGCCAACCGAAATGCAGCCGGGCGCGGATCGCGAAGCGATTCTGAGCGGCGCGCTTTGGCGCACACAGTTCGGCTCCGATCCGCACGTCGTGGGAACGAGCATCATGCTCGATGGCAAGCCATATCAAGTTGTCGGGGTCATGCCGGTGATCCCGAAGATCGCGTTTTCTCCGGCGATGGTGGATATCTGGACGCCGTTCGCGCCATCGCCGGATGAATTGTCGCAGAGAGGGATGCACGGCATTCCGGTGATCGCGCGCATGAAGCTGGGCGTTTCGATTTCGCAAGCGCAGGCGGAACTGGACGGCATCGCCGCGCGTCTCGCTGCGGCCTATCCGAAAACTGACAAGGAGTGGAGCTTCCGCGTCGATTCTTTGCGCCAGGATATGACCCGCGACACGCGCACGCCGCTTTTGATTCTCCTCGGCGCGGTCGGATTCGTTCTACTGATTGCTTGCGCCAACGTCGGCAATTTATTTCTGTCGCGCGGCTGGGCGCGGCGGCGCGAGCTGGCCATTCGCTCGACGCTCGGCGCGACGCGTATGCGTCTCGTCGGTCAGTTGATTGTCGAAAGCCTGATGCTGGCGCTCGCCGGCGGCGCGTGCGGACTGCTGCTCGCCTATTGGTGTGTCGCGGCGCTCAAGCCGCTCGTGGCCGTCGTGGTGTTCGGCGGAGATCAGGTGGCCGTCGATACGAGAGTACTGCTCTTTACTCTCGGCATTTCCATCGTCGCCGGATTGCTCTTTGGCCTCGCGCCCGCGTTTCTTTCCTCCAAGCAGGAATTGGCCGGCTCCATGAAGGAGGGTGGCGCAGGCTCGCAAACCGGTGCGTCAAGTTCGGGCCACAATCCGCTGCGGCAAATCCTCGTGGTGACGGAAATCGCGCTTGCGCTCGTGCTGGTCATCGGCGCGACGCTCGCTCTGCGCAGCTTTTCCCATTTGTTGCGCGTGAATCTCGGCTTCGATACGGAAAATGTTCTCGCGATGCATCTCGATTTTCCCGCGACGAAATTCAAATCCTCCGGCGACCTTTTCTCCTATGTCAGCACACTCGCCGACCGCCTGCGCGCCGCGCCCGGCGTGGAATCGGTTGCCGCCGCAGACAATAGCCCATTCTCCGGTAGCGTGGGGGAGGCCCAGATCATGATTGAGGGCGTTACGCCAAATCGGAATTCTGAGCCCACGGCGGAATGGTCTGGCGCAGGTTCCGGATACTTCGCAACCCTGGGGATTCCGCTCCTCCATGGCCGTGATTTTACAAGCGCGGATCAAACTGAATCGGCGCACGCCATGATTGTGAACCAAGCCTTCGCCCACGAGTTCTTCGGGAGCCAGAGTCCCATCGGCAAACGCGTCTCGGTAGGCGGCGAAGACGCTCACCATAATCGCGTATGGAGCACAATCGTGGGCGAAGTTGGCAATGTGCGCGATGTGAATCCGCACTCCGCGCCCACGCCGGAGATGTACGCGTCTCTCTATCATGGACTCTTCGGAGATGGAGATAATTCCAGCATCGAATTGCTTCTGCGCACGAAGGCAAATCCAGCGGCGATGATTTCGACTGCGCAACAAGAAATCTGGGCGTTCGACAAAGATCAGCCGGTCTCAAGCGTGGAGACGATGCAGCAGCGCGTGGCGACTTCCGTTGCTTCACCGCGCTTCCAGAGTTTTCTGCTCGGCGCGTTCGGTGCGCTCGGGTTGCTGCTGGCGGTGGTCGGAATTTACGGCGTGATTTCGTATTCCGTCACGCAGCGGACGCACGAAATCGGCATTCGCATGGCGCTCGGCGCCGAGCCGCGGCAGGTGATGCGTTTGGTGCTGGCGCAGGGACTGCGGCTCGCGGCGATTGGCGTTGCCGTGGGCGTCGTGGCGTCGCTGTTTTTGACGCGGTTGATGTCGAGTTTGCTTTTCGGCGTCAGCGCGACGGATCCCGTGACGTTCATTGGCGTCGCGCTGCTGCTCGTCGTTGTCGCGCTTTTGGCGTGTTACATACCGGCCCGCCGCGCGATGAAGGTGGATCCGATGGTGGCGCTTAGATACGAGTGACCCGTTCGCAAAATTCGCTCAGGGCAAGAAAGAAGTGACCAGTGGCCAGTCATCAGCAGGCAACTGCGAAGGCAGTGGCGAGGGATGAGAAAAGGCAGCGACGAATACAACTGATTGGCGGAGATGAGAGATGAACACATTACTTCAGGACTTGCGGTACGCGGTGCGAATTCTGACGAAGGCGCGCGGGTTCACGGCGATTGCAATTTTGACGCTGGCGCTGGGCATCGGCGCGAATACGGCGCTATTCAGCGTAGTGAATGGCGTGCTGCTGAATCCACTGCCGTATCCGCATCCGGAGCAAGTCGTCCTCGTCAGCAATACGAGTCCCGCGATTCCGGAAACATGGATCTCGTATCCGGACTATCGCGACATGGTGCGCGGCAACCACTCCTTCTCTTCGCTCGCAGCTTACGAGTCAGAGGTCAGCTTTAACCTCCTCGGCCAGGGCGAACCGCAGCGCGTCTCGGTCACGGAAGTTTCTTCCAGCTTTTTCCCCACTCTTGGCGTCACTCCAGTTCTCGGCCGGAATTTTTCGCCTGCGGAAGATCAATTGAACGGCGCTCCCGCCGTCATGCTCAGCGGCGGATTCTGGAAAACGAAATTCGGCGGCTCGCCGGACATCCTCGGCAAAGCCATCAACTTTGACGGCACGGACTACACCATTGTGGGCGTGCTTCCGGAGAATTTCTATTTCTGCTGCGAGAAGAACCTTACTTATCGAGCGAGCGACGTCTTCGTCCCCATCGGCGCCGACAAGAACCCGTGGATGACGGACCGCAAATTTCATCCGGGAACTTTTGCGATCGGGCGGCTGAAAGCGGGCGTCACGCTGGCCCAGGCTCGCGGAGACATGGACGCCATGGCGCACAATCTTGCGGTCGCTTATCCCAATACGGACAAAGACCAGGACATCCGCGTTACGCCGCTCAAGGAAGTCATGGTGCGCGATATCCGGCCGTTCCTTCTGGTGCTGCTGGCAGCGGTGGGATTTGTGCTGCTGATTGCGTGCGTGAACGTGGCGAATCTGCTGCTGGCGCGCGCGACGGGACGTGGCCGCGAATTCGCGATTCGCGCGGCGCTGGGCGCGAGCCAGGGGCGCGTGGTGCGTCAGCTTTTAACCGAGAGCGTGCTGCTGGCTATGGCCGGCGGGGTGCTTGGCTTGGCGCTGGCGTCGTGGGGAACGAGGGCTGCTCTGGCCGCGGTTCCGAGCGCGCTGCCTCGCGCGAATGATGTGCGGCTGGATCCGCGCGTTCTGCTCTTCACGCTGGCGATATCACTGGTTGCAGGCATTCTCTTTGGACTGGCGCCGGCGCTCAGGACTTCGCATCCGGATTTGCACGAAACGCTCAAGGAAGGAGGACGTGGCGGAAGCGGCGCGCGTTATCGCACGCAGGGTATCTTCGTCATCGTTGAAATGGCCCTGACGGTTGTGCTCCTCGTTGGCGCGGGGCTCACCATTCGCACTCTCGTTGGCCTGTGGAGCGTCAATCCCGGCTTCGACCCGCACAACGTGCTCAGCTTCAACGTCGGGTTTCCGCCCAGCACTGCCACCAGCAGCCCAGCGCAAATTCGCGCCAGCTTTCGCCAGCTTGCGGACAAAATCGCCGCTGCTCCCGGCGTTCAGTCCGTTTCGCTGATGAACGCAGCGCTACCCATGGGCGACCGGTATGATTTGAACTTTTGGCTCGACGGGCAACCGAAGCCGACGAACAGCAACATCATGCCCCTCTCGCTGTGGTATCTCGTGGGTCCCGATTACCTGAAGGTGATGAATATTCCGCTGATACGCGGACGCTTCCTCACGGCGCGGGATGACGCCAATTCCCAAGGGGTCTGCGTCATCGACGAAGATTTCGCCCGCAAATACTTCGGCAATGAGGATCCCATTGGCAAGCGGCTTAATTTCGACGCCGTCTACACGCAGCTTCAAATCGTCGGCATAGTCGGTCACGTCAAGCAATTCGCTCTGGATGAAAACGCCCACTCGCTCGCGCGCGTGGAGCTTTACGCTCCCGCTTTGCAGCTTCCCGACAATCTGACTCAATCCTGGGTGAGCCTCACCGGCTACGTGGTTCGCACGCAGGGTTCGCCGGATGCAATCGCTGGTGCCATTCGCGACGCCGTCCGTGGATTCAACAGCAAAGCGGTCATGTTCCACGCACAAACCATGGACAGCGTCGTCGCGCGCTCACTCGCATCACAACGCTTCGCCATGATTCTGCTCGCCGTTTTCGCCGCGCTCGCGCTGATTCTCGCCAGCGTCGGAATCTATGGCGTGATTTCCTACGTTGTCGGCAAGCGCACACATGAAATCGGCCTGCGCATCGCGCTCGGCGCGCAACGGACGGATGTGATGAAAATGGTCCTGGGGCAGGCCGCGCGCCTGGCGCTCGCCGGGGTAGCCATCGGCCTCGTTGCCGCTGCGGGGTTGACACGCCTCATGTCCAAAATTCTTTATGGTGTGAGCACGACGGACCCGCTGACGTTTGCGATTGTTGCCGTTGTCCTGACGCTCGTGGCGCTGGCAGCGTGCTACATTCCGGCGCGCCGCGCGATGAGAGTCGATCCGATGGTGGCGCTGAGATACGAGTGACAGAACCAGTGGCTAGTGGCGAGAGAAAGCAAAAGCGAGACTGCTCTTGAAGAGGCGGCCCTGGGGCAAGTAAGCTTCGCTCGCGCGACACGTCCTTTCGGCGGCGCACAGGGATGACAAGCGGTGTCCGATAGTGAGACGACGCCTCCCGCAAACGGACATTTGGCGCCCGCGCCGCGCCTTAACTCCCGTGTAAGCTGCTGTATTCACACATTTTAGCTCGAAGCGCTTCGGAAGACAATCTGCGTACGAGATTCCAGAATTGCCAAGAGGTGTGCTGATGAGGACGCTCTTGCAGGACCTGGCGTACGCCTTCCGAATCCTTCGCAAGTCTCCCACCTTTGCCGTCATTGCCATTGCGACGCTGGCGCTGGGGATTGGCGCGAACACGGCAATTTTCACAGTCGCGTACAACGTGCTGCTGCGGCCGCTGCCGTATCGCGACGCGGGCCGGCTCGTGATGGTCTGGGAAGACGATTCGGCCTACGGCTTTCCGCAGAACACGCCCGCGCCGGGAAATTTCGCTTCGTGGCGCGCGCAGAACAATGTTTTCACCGACGTCGCGGCGATGGACTGGCAGCGATTTGACCTCTCGGGCGAAGGCAATCCGCAGCAATTTATCGGCGGCGAAATCACCGCGAATATGTTTCCGCTGCTCGGTGTCAAACCAATGCTTGGCCGCAATATTCTTCCTTCCGAGGATCAGCCAACAGGCGATCATGTCGTGATTCTGAGCCACGCGGTGTGGATGGCGAATTTCGGCGGCGATCCGAACATCATCGGCAAACAAATCCGGCTGAACGATTTCGCGAAGTACACGATCATCGGCGTGATGCCGCGCGGATTTATTTTTCCCGATCGCAAAACGCAGATCTGGGTGCCGATGCGGTTCGCGGACAAGGATCTGGTGAATTTTGGGAGCCATTACCTGCAGGTTTTTGCGCGGCTGAAGCCGGGCGTTTCGCTGAAATCGGCAAATGCGAATCTTGCGGTGATTGCCAAGCGCCTCGAACAGCAGCATCCGGAAGAGAATGCGAAGGAAGGCGCGTATGCCACGCTGCTGCGCAACAAACTGACCGGCAGTTCGCGCACGGCGGCGCTGATTCTGCTGGGCGCGGTGGGATTTGTGCTGCTGATCGCCTGCGCGAACGTGGCGAATTTGCTCTTGGCGCGCGCGGCCGGACGGCGAAAAGAACTGGCGATGCGCATGGCGCTGGGCGCGGGACGCGGGCGAATCATCCGGCAACTTCTGACGGAAAGCCTGCTGCTTTCGGCGATCGCCGGCGGCGCGGGGTTGATTCTTGCGCTCTGGGCGACGCCGTTTCTTGGCGACTTGATTCCCGTGGGGCTCGCGCCACTCACGGGTTCGGGAATCAACGGCTACGTGCTTGCGTTTCTCGTGGGCGTTTCCGTTTTGTGCGGCGTGCTTTTTGGGATTGCGCCGGCGATGCGGCTTGCGCGCGTAGATTTGGTGAAAGGAATCAAGGAGAGCGGGTCGGGCGCCATCGGAGCGGCGGGGACGCGTGTGCGCGATCTGCTGGTCGTGAGTGAGGTGACGCTGGCGCTGGTTTTGTTTTCTGGGGCGGCGCTGATGGTGCGAAGTTTGTTGAACGTCAGCAACGGCGATCCGGGCTTTCGTCCCGAGCATGTTCTGGCGGTGGAAACGGACTTGCCGTTCCCGAAGTACAGCGATGTTTCGTTACGCAATGCGTTTTACAAGCAAGTGCTCGACCGCGTTAGCCATCTTCCCGGAGTCGTTGCCGCGGGCTGCACCACATGGCTTCCGCTCACCAACGACGGCGGGGCCAATGGCATCGTCATCGAAGGGCAGCCGCCGTTGGGGCCGGGTCACGCGATCATTCCGAATACGCGGATGATCAGCTCGAACTATATTCAGGCCATCGGCATGCGGCTCATTGAAGGCCGCAGCTTCGATTCGCGCGACGCTGCCGGAACGCCGCTCGTCGCGCTGGTCAACCAAGCCGCAGCGAAAAAATTCTGGCTTGGCCGCGATCCCGTCGGGACGCGTATTCGCCGGAACGACGATACGAATCCTCCGCAGTGGATCACGGTGGTTGGAGTTGTCGGGGATGTGCGGCAGGCAGGGCTTGACGTCCCGGCTCGCCCGGAAGTTTATTATCCCTACGATCAGCACGATTATTTTGCGCCGTCGTATGTGGCTGTGCGCACCGCGGGCGATCCCATGGCAGTTGCAAATGCCGTGCGCGAGCAGATCTGGGCCGTGGACAAAGACCAGCCGGTGACGGGTGTGATGCCGCTCCAAGAAATGCTCAGCGATTATCTTGCGCCGCGCGAATTGCAGTCTTCGCTGATGGGAGGGTTTGCGGGCTTCGCGCTGATTCTGGCGGCGATGGGAATTTACGCCATGCTGTCGTATTCGGTGACGCAGCGAACAAAAGAGATCGGTGTGCGTGTCGCGCTGGGCGCACAGCAGCGGGACATCCTGCGCGGCGTGCTGATGCAGGGATTGGCGCTGGCGGGAATCGGCGTGGGAATCGGATTGGCGTGTGCACTGGCGCTGAGTCATCTGCTGGCGAGCCTGCTGTTCGGCGTGAGCGCGACGGATCCGTGGATGCTCGGCGGGGCTGTCGCGGTGCTGATGGGCGTGGCTGTGGCGGCGTGTTACGTGCCGGCGCGGCGGGCCATGAAAGTGGATCCGATGGTGGCGTTGCGGTACGAGTGACCCGTTCGCAAAATTCGCGCAGGGCAAGAAAGAAGTGGCCAGTGGCAGAGGTCGGCAACCAAGTGAGAGCGAAAAGTGGTGGTGAAAACAAAAATGGGCGGAGATGAGCGATGAACACGTTGCTTCAGGATATTCGTTACGCGGTGAGGATTCTGACGAAGGCGCGCGGGTTCGCGGCGATTGCGATTCTGACGCTGGCGCTGGGGATTGGAGCGAACACGGCGCTCTTCAGCGTGGTGAATGGCGTGCTGCTGAATCCGCTACCGTATCCGCATCCCGACGAAGTCGTTACGGTCGATAGCACCGCTCCGGACTTCGGAGAAGGCTCCATTTCCTATCCCGACTTGTCCGACTGGATCCACGACAGTCACACGCTCTCCTCGCTCGCCGGCTACAAATCTTTCCAGAGCTTGAACTGGACGCGCCAAAGCGACGCGGAACGCGTCTCGTCCACGCAAGTATCGTACAACTTTTTCGCGACGCTTGGCGTCGCTCCGGCGCTTGGCCGCAATTTCACTCCCGCGGACGACCATGCCGGGGCCGCGCCCGTCGTGATTCTTAGCGCGCCGTTCTGGAAATCCAAATTCGCGTCATCGCGCGACGTTATCGGCAAGACGATGAATCTCAACGGCACCGACTACAGCATCGTCGGCGTCCTGCCTTCCAGTTTCTATTTTTGTTGCCGCAACATCAATTTCAACCCCGGTGATGTGTACGTACCGCTGGGCGCCACCAAGAATCCGCTCTTCAGCGACCGCAAAATCCATCCCGGAATTTACGCCGTGGGCCGGATTAAGGATGGAGTCACTCTGGCGCAAGCGCGCGCGGATATGGCGGGATTGGCGAGCAGCCTTGCGGCGACCTATCCGGACGCGGACAAAGATCGCGGGATCGGCGTCACGCCCGTGAAGGAGGAAATGGTTCAGGACATACGGCCGTTTCTGTTGGTGCTGCTGGCAGCGGTGGGATTTGTGCTGCTGATTGCGTGCGTGAACGTGGCGAATCTGCTGCTGACGCGGTCGACGGGACGCGCGCGGGAGTTTGCAATACGCGCGGCGCTGGGAGCGAGCCAGGGACGCGTGGTGCGACAACTGCTGACGGAAAGCATGCTGCTGGCGCTGGCCGGTGGAGGATTGGGATTGCTTCTCGCAGCGTGGGGCACGAACGCGGGGCTTTCGATTCTGCCGAGCACACTGCCGCGCGCCAATGAGGTGCGTATCGATCCGCGCGTACTTCTGTTTACACTCGCCGTATCGCTGCTCGCGGGGATTTTCTTCGGGCTTGCACCAGCACTGAAAACTTCGCGTCCGGATTTGCACGAAACGCTGAAAGAAGGCGGACGCGGAGGGAGCGGAACACGGTATCGCACGCAGGGAATATTCGTAGTGGTTGAAATGGCGCTGGCGGTCGTGCTGTTGGTTGGCGCGGGGCTGACGATTCGCACGCTGGTGGGACTCTGGAGCGTGAATCCCGGATTTGATCCGCACAATGTACTGACCTTCGACGTCGGCTTTCCACCCACGCCCGCCGGCGCCAGCGCCGCCGAGATTCGCGCCGATCTTCTTCAAGTCACGGCCAAAATCGCAGCGATCCCCGGCGTCGAGGCGGTTTCGCTGATGAACGGCGCGTTCCCCATGGCCGGCGAAAACGATTTGCCGTTTTGGGTTGACGGCACGCCCAAGCCCGCCACCGAAAACAGCATGCCGGATGCGCTGTGGTACAGCGTCGGTCCGGATTATTTGAAAGTGATGAAAATCCCGCTGCTGCGGGGCCGGTTCCTCGGCCCGCAGGACACGGGAAATTCTCCCGGCGTTTGCGTTATCGACGAAAATCTCGCGCGCAAATATTTCGGCAATCAGGACCCCATCGGCAAACGCCTGGACTTCGACCTGGTATACAAGCAGCTGGAAATCGTCGGCGTCGTCGCGCACGCCAAGCAGTTCGGCCTCGACGAAAACGCCAGCGCACCCGTTCAGACGCAGATGTATACCTCGACGCTGCAGCTTCCCGACCAGTTGATGCAGGCATTCTTCACCTCGAGCGGCTTCATGGTGCGCACCGCCGGTGCGCCCGAGGGGTTCACCGGCGCGGTGCGCAGCGCGGTGCATGACTTCAACAGCAAAGCTGTTTTCTACCAGCCTGACACCATGGACAACATCATTTCGCGGTCGCTCGCGTCACGGCGGTTCGCGATGATTCTGCTGGCGGTCTTTGCGGCGTTGGCGCTGGTGCTTTCGAGTATCGGAATTTACGGAGTGATTTCCTACATCGTGGGCCAGCGGACGCATGAAATCGGCATTCGCGTGGCACTGGGCGCGCAGCGAAGCGACGTGCTGAAGATCGTGATGGGGCAGGCGGCGTCGCTCGCAGTAATTGGCGTGGTGATTGGGCTGGCGACGGCGGCGGCGCTGACGCGGCTGATGTCGGGGATTCTTTTCGGCGTAAGCGCGACCGACCCGCTGACGTTTGCGGCTGTCGCAATCGTGCTGACGGCCGTGGCGCTCGCGGCGTGTTTCATCCCGGCGCGGCGGGCGATGAATGTGGATCCGATGGTTGCGCTTCGGTACGAGTGAGGCAGTGAAGGGAGGCGGACGATGAACACGTTGCTGCAGGACATTCGTTATGCGATGCGCATGCTGGCGAAGTCGCCGGGATTCACGATGATCGCCGTACTGACGCTGGCGCTGGGCATCGGCGCGAACACCGCGATTTTTTCGGTGATCAATTCCGTGCTGCTCGAGCCGCTGCCTTTCAAGAATCCTTCGCAGCTCGTTGCGCTGCGCGAAACAGAGAACGCGCCCGGGAATTTTCCGCTCAGCGGAGCGGATTATCTCGACTGGCAAGCGCAGAGCAAAAGCTTCGCTTCGATGAGCCTGGTCGGTTATCCGCAGGGCTTGAGCGCCAGCGGAGAGGGCACGCCGGAATCGGCGACGGTGTGCGCGACGCAGGCGAATTTTTTTGCGACGCTCGGCGTTTCGCCGCTGATGGGACGAGCTTTTGCCGCTGGCGAAGACGCGGCGGGGAAAAACAACGTGGCGATTGTGAGCTACGGCTTCTGGCAACGGCACTACGGCGGACAGCGCTCAGCTCTGGGCAAGACGCTCAATCTCAACGACCAGCCGTATACGGTGATCGGCGTGATGCCCCAGTGGTTCAATTATCCAGCGGAGACGGACATTTGGACGCCGATGGACATGAACTCACAACTGATGCACAGCCGCGGTTCGCACTGGGCTAGCGCCATCGCGAGAATCAAGCCGGACGTGAGCGTTGAGCAGGCGCGCGCGGAATTGCTGGCCGTTTCGACGCGCATCAGCAAAAAATACCGCAGTGCCGACGACATCGAGCATTCGATCGTCTTGCCGCTGAAAGAGCGGCTGGTCGGCAACTCGCGCGGCGAATTGTTGATTCTGCTCGGCGCGGTGGCGCTGGTGTTGCTCGTGGCGTGCGCGAATGTGGCAAACCTGTTGTTGGCGCGTTCGACGAGCCGCCAGCGCGAAATGGCCGTGCGCGCGGCGATGGGCGCAGGACGCTGGAGACTGGCGCGACAGATGCTGACGGAGAGCGTGCTGCTTTCTCTGTTTGGAGCCGTGGTAGGGCTTCTTGGCGCGTGGTGGGGCGTTGCGTTTTTGCAATCGATAGAGACGCTGCCGATCCCGCGCGTCAATCCGGTGCAGGTGGATGTGACCGTGCTGCTCTTCACGATTGTGGTGAGCTTGCTGGTAGGGATTTTGTTCGGCCTCGCGCCGGCGCTGCAAACCTCCGGCTTGAACTTGAGCGAGGAGCTGAAATCGAGCGCGAATGCCGTGGTGAGCGCCACGAGCAGCGGGCGCGCGTTGCGCAATACGCTGATCGTCGCGGAGATTGCCGTATCGCTGGCTCTGCTGGTGGGTGCGGGACTTTTGCTTCGCAGTTTTGCGGCGATGCGCTCGGCAAATATCGGCGTGAATCCTGAAAATGTGCTGACGTTCCGTCTGAATTTGCCGGATGCCAAATACGGCACGGCCGATGCGCGCGCGACATTTTGCAAGGAACTGATGGCGCGCGTTCAGCAGATTCCCGGCGTGAAGGGAGCGACGATCTCCAATGAAATCGCGCTGAACGGCCAGGATAACGGATACATCAAGGCCGCTGGAAATACGAATCCGAAGCTGGCGCAGCAGTTGGTCGAACACAATTGGGTCACGCCGGATTATTTCAGTGTGTTCCAGATTCCGGTCATCGAAGGCCGCACCTTTACGGAGCAGGATGAACAGAATGGAGCCGAGGTTGCGGCGAAGGTTGATGCGCTTTACAAAAACGTAAAAGACACGAGCAAGGTGCAAGTTCCTCCGGATTTGAATTTCCGCGCGGTAATCAATGAAACCATGGCCAAAACATTCTGGCCCGGACAGGATCCCATCGGGAAATCGTATACGGATCCTGATGGCGGTGTGCCATCCATCGTAATTGGCGTCGTGGGCGACGAAAAGCAGGGGGCAATCAGTGAGAAGGCTTGGCCAGAGGCATATAGTCCTCTCGCGGAGGAGCTGCAATTTCCGCGTTTCGGCGGCTTCGTTTCGCTCAAGACGGCGGTCGCGCCGGCGAGCGTGCTCGGTTCGGTGCGGCGGCAAGTGAATGACCTGGATGGCTCGCTGGCGATCTTCCGCATTCGCACCATGAATGAACTCATCGCCGAAAACATGCAGGGCAATACGCTGCAAACGTTTCTCCTGGGATTGTTCGCCGGGCTGGCGCTGCTGCTCGCGGCGGTGGGGCTCTATGGCGTGATGTCGTACATGGTTACGCAACGCACGCACGAAATTGGCGTGCGGATAGCGCTGGGCGCGCAGCGGGGCGACGTGCTGCGCATGGTGATGTCGCATGGCGCGAAGCTGGCTCTCGCCGGCGTGGCCATCGGCGTTGCTGCGGCGCTCGGGCTGACGCAACTGATTGCGGCGACGCTCTTTGGAGTGTCGGCGACAGACCCGGCGACCTATGCCACGGTGTCTATTCTCTTGATGATCGTGACGATGCTGGCGTGTTACATACCGGCGCGGAGGGCGATGAATGTCGATCCAATGGTGGCGCTGCGATACGAATAAAACACAGTGATAAGTGACGAGTGACAAGTAATGAGCACGCAACTGCGAAGTGAGGAGTAGCGGCCAAGAAGAACCGGCGCGGGCCGGAGATGCTAATCAGTTTGAACTGAGAACTGAACAACCGAGCGCACGAGCGGGGACTGGGTGGTTACCGACCACTGACCGCTGCCGGAGGCAAGCGATGAACACGTTGATTCAGGACATTCGCTACGGCGTGAGGATGCTGCTGAAAAATCCTGGTGTAACGTTGCTGGCCGTGTGCGCACTCGCGCTGGGCATTGGCGCGAACGCAGCGATTTTCAGCGTTGCCGACCCGCTGCTGCTGCGGCCTGAGCCTTTCCCAAACCTCGGCCGGCTGGCGCTGATGTTCAACAAGGTTGGTTCGCTCACCGACGAAAATCAGATGTATCCCGCAGATTATGAGGCGATGCGGACGCAGACCCATTCGTTCGAACAGCTCGCCGCGCACGCCGGAGAAAACGCAAATTTGACCGGGCAGGGCGATCCGGAGCGCGTGTACGCAGAAAAAGTAACCCCGGACTTCTTCGATGTCCTCGGCGTGCAACCAATGCTTGGACGCGTGTTTTCGCAAAGGGAAGGCACGCCGGGAAATGACGCGGAAGTGATTCTGAGTTGCGGCCTGTGGCAGAGCAAATTCGCCGGCGATCCGAACGTTGTCGGCAAAGAAACACACATCAATGGCAAGAGCTGCACGATTGTCGGCGTGATGGGCAAGGATTTCAATTATCCGGTTGGCGCGGATTTGTGGGAGCCGATCGCGCTCACCGCAGCGGACAAGGTGGATCGCAGCAACAACTTCCTTTTGCCAATCGGCTTGCTGCGACCGGGCATCTCGGTTTCGCATGCGGCCGCAGAATTGTCGGCGCTGGGACGGCGACTGGCCACGGAATTTCCGAAGACCAATGCGCAGATGGGCATTCGCGTCGTGCCGTTCCGCACCTACGCTACGGACGAGCAGACGCATGATTTCATGTTGTTGCTGCTGGTGGCCGTGGGATTCGTGCTGCTGATCGCCTGCGCGAACGTAGCAAATCTGCAACTCGCGCGCGTCGCCGGACGGGAACGGGAAATCGCCATGCGCGCGACGCTCGGCGCGAGCCGCTGGCGCGTGGTGCGGCAGTTGCTGACCGAAAGCGTGATTCTGGCGCTCACGGGCGCGGCGGCGGGATTGCTTCTTGCGGAGTGGGCCGTTGACCTGACTGTGGCACACATGCCGGTGGGTCTCTCGCAGTACGTGGCAGGATGGAATCGCATCGCCCTCGATTGGCGGGCGGTGGTTTATACCGTGGTTATCGCGGTTTTGGCCGGAGTGTTCGCCGGAATCGCGCCCGCGCTGGGAAGTTCTCGTCCGGACCTTTCAAATGCGCTTAAGGAAGGAGGCCGCGGCGGTTCAGGACGCGGGTCACATCGACTGCGCAGCGTCCTGGTGGTGGCGGAAGTAGCCGCTTCGCTGGTGCTGCTGGTCGCCGCGGGCTTGCTGGTCAAGGGATTTCGCGCGCTGCTGGACGCCAATCAGAGATTCGCGCCGCAGAGTCTGTTGATCATGAGCATCGGGCTGCCCGTGGC
>JASHRL010000193.1 GCA_030037355.1 Candidatus Acidiferrales bacterium
GCGCCTCGGCCAACCGGAAGTCAAACTCGGCATCATGCCCGGTTACGGCGGCTCGCAGCGGCTCGCGCGTCTGTGCGGCAAAGGCGTGGCGCACGAAATGATTCTTGCCGGTGAAATGATTTCCGCCGAGGAAGCGTTGCGTATCGGCCTCGTCAATCGCGTCGTCGAGCCCGCGGATTTGATTCCTGCTGCGGAATCCATCGCCAGGAAAATCATCGCCAATGCGCCGCTCGCCGTACGCTTCGCCATGGAGGCCGTCGAGCATGGATTGGAAATGTCTCAGGAGGAAGGCCTGTTTCTTGAGGCGACGCTTTTCGGACTCTGCTGCGCCACCGAGGACATGCGCGAAGGCACGCGCGCTTTTCTGGAAAAGCGCCCTGCACAATTCAAAGGGAAATAGTCCGCATGGAAAGGGTCATGGCAAAAAGCAGCGCGGAAAACTCAATGCGAAAAGAAGAGAAAGCCGCTGGCAATCTCCATCCCGAACCGATCACGGGAGAGCTTTCCGCCGCGGGGCTGCATTTTGGAGTTGTGGCTAGCCGCTTCAATCAATTCATCACGGATCGTTTGCTCGCCGCTGCACTTGACGCTCTGGAACGCTCCGGCGCCACGGAGAAGCAAATCGAGCTTATTCGCGTTCCTGGCTCGCTGGAAATTCCTATCGCAGCGAAGAAACTCGCGCAGAGGGGACGCTGCGACGCCATCATCTGCATCGGCTGCGTGATTCGCGGCGCCACCGCGCACTTCGATTATGTGTGCAATGAGGTTGCGCGCGGAGTGCAACTCGCCCAGATAGATACTGGCGTGCCCATGGCCTTCTGCGTTCTCACCTGCGACACGCTCGAGCAGGCGATTGACCGCGCTGGCCTGAAAAGCGGCAACAAAGGCTTTGACGCCGGACTCACCGCCATCGAAATGGCCAACCTTTCGCGCAAACTCGCTGCTAAGTCGATCGCCAAGCCAGCGGCGAAAAGCAGATCTCGTCTGCGCAAATCCAGTCTCCGCAATCGCCGCTAATCATGACCCTTCGCCGTAAGTCTCGCGAGTGCGCTCTGCAAATGCTCTTTCAGTGGAACATGAATCGCCTGACGCCTGCTCAAATCGAGGCCTCGTATTGGAAATCCGCGCGCGGCGCAGAATCGACCCGCCGTTTTGCGAATCAGCTTTTCGAGGGCGCGGCCGCGCAGGCTGAATTGGCGGACCAGATGATCACTGAATTCTCCAGGAACTGGCGTCTCGAACGCTTGCCGGAAATCGACCGGAGCATCCTCCGATTGGCCATCTATGAACTTCGCGCTGGTACTGCGCCTCTGAACGTTGTGATTGATGAAGCTCTGGAGCTGGCCAAGAAATTCTCTACGACTGAATCTGTGCCATTCCTCAATGGCATTCTGGATGCTGCCTCTAAGTCTGCCGAGAAGAGCTAGTTCGCAAAGCTGCAACTTTCCGCTGTCGTTCGTGTTTTACTGCCTAAGCAGCAACCGATTCCACACAGGCCGTCAGGAGGCCAGAGATGAATTTCACCAAGATCATTCACCAGGGTTTTCTTGCCGTTGCGTTCAGCAGCCTCTTCGCAATCGGCGGCCTGGTCCAGGGGGCCAGTGCAGCTCCCCGCTACGACACCAACCGGGATTTTCGCGCCGACCGCCGCGACATTCGCCAGGACCTGCGCCAGCGCCGCATGATGAATCGCGACATTCGGCGCGATTTTCGACAGTTGCGGCGCTCGAAACGCGAATTTGGCATGCGGAGTCCGGAATCGCGTGCGATGCGCCGCGAGATGCGCCGCGATTTCCGCCAGCGTTATGCCTTGAACCGTGCCATTCGGCAAGATCGCCGCGAGTTGCGGCGCGATCGCCACAGCCGCCCAGGGCGGACGGTTTAAAATCCCCAGGAACTCAAAAAGGCCGGCTCACAACGAGCTGGCCCTTTTCTTTTTCTCCGCGTGGAGTCCGCCGCCTCAGAGGTCGATGTGCCCTTCGAGAATACGCACTGCAGATCCGCTCACGTACGGCACCAAACGACCCTTTTCATTTGCGACTCGCACATGAATCTCGCTCGGCCTGCCCATTTCCACGCCCTGTGTAATCGACAGTTCCTCGCCTGCTCTCATTTTCCCGTGGTGTACAAGATACGCGCCGAGTGATCCGCCAGCCGAACCCGTCGCCGGATCCTCGACGATTTCCCAGGGCAGCATTCCGCGCGTGAATGCTTTTCCGCGGCCACCAAGCGCGAAGCAATAGGCCATCGTGCAGGCGCCGTTGAGCAGGCGAAACAGCGTGTGCATATTCAATCGAATTCGCCCGAGCGCCGCTCTACCTGATAGCGGCACCATCAGATTGAAAATTCCCGTCGAAACAGCTTCGATCGGCAATTCGAAATTGATATCGTCCGGCTTCAAGCCCAATGCCTCCGCAAGAGCGTCGCGCGAAATTTTCAACGACTTGAATTTTGCATCCTTCTGCGTCATGGTGACGAGCGCGGGCCTGCCATTGTGGAACACAATTTCGACCGGCAATATTCCCGCACCGGTCTGCTGCTGGATCAGCACAACTCCTTCGGACGCTGGCACCACACCCAGCTCCGCGAGCAGAAACCAGGTTCCGACCACCGGATGTCCTGCGAGTGGCAGTTCACGCGTCGTTGTAAAAATTCGCAGCCGCGCCAGCGCGCGATTGTTCGTGGGCCGCTGCACGAAGACCGTCTC
>JASHRL010000194.1 GCA_030037355.1 Candidatus Acidiferrales bacterium
AATATTCGTGTACTTGTAGCTAATCACCCAAGGCTAATGCGCGAACTCATACTGGCGACGATCGCGGATCAGTCCGACATCGAGATTGTCGGCGAAATCGAGGATGAAGCTGAAATTGTGAAGGCTGTCGAAAGCAAGCAGCCGGACTTCGTGATCGTTTCTCTCGAAAAATCCAATCGCCTGCCCGCCGTCTGCGATGTGATCCTGCAGAGCCATCCGCACATGAAGGTGATCGCGATATCTCCGGACCGGAATAGCTCGATGTTTTATTGGACATCGATGGAGATCAAGTCGAATCGGATTGAAGCGTCGGAAGAGGGCGTCTTGGGTGCGCTGCGGAGCGCGGCGGCGACAGAGGAAATGCGATGAAAGTTCGAAGATTGATTCACTGCGGCGCTGCGATTTTTTCGGGAACGAGAATAAGGAAACGGGAAATTGCGATTACGTTTGCCATGCTTTTTGTTGTTTCGTTGCTTCTGAGCCCTTCTGTGCCGGCGCAAAGCCGGCAAACGACTCCTCCTCCCATGCCGCCTTCCGACCTTGCACAACAAAACATGGAGCAAGTGGCGGCGTCGGCGATGCAAATCGAGAGCATTTTGCACAAGGACGCGGGTCTGATGGTCGAGCTGAAGCGATGGGTCGCGAAAGACGCGACAGACCACGGACAACTTGTCATCGATAGCGACTTGACGGATGAAGCGATCTACAACCGGTTGGAGACGGATCTTCATTTCCGGTCCGTCGCGACAATATTGCTGCAGGAGTATGGCTATCTCCTTCCGCAGGTGAATCCCGATTCTCCGCAAGGGAAGGAACAAGAACTGCTCATTCAAGAGCGCGTGAAGTGGCTCGCACAGGATGAGGAGGAAGAACTCACGGCCGCTCGGCAGCAAAAGAGCAACAATAATTTGCAACAGACTCAAAACTGCGATCCGCGCATGAATCCAAATTGCCCTGCTCCTCCGAGCAATGGTTTGCCGGGGCAGCAACCGCAGCAAATCGGACTCCCAAATCCGGGGCAGAATTTCTCACCGAATGGGCCGAACACGCCAATGCCAGCACAGCGGGCGTTGCCGACGCTCGAACAAACGGAATTGATGCAAGAGGGAACAGCCGGGGCGCTCGGCGGTGTGCAACTGCCGCTTGATAGTTCGTACGACCCATTGGCCGCGCTGACCGGCTCACCGGTCACGGCTGGGCCAGGGACGCTGGCTCAAACGGGGATGTCCGGTGCATTGCAGCAACAATTCCCCCAAATCGGCGCCGCAGCACAGGCGATGAATTCGGGCGTAGGGGTGCCTGTTCCTGGAAATTCGAATAGTTCAAATATGGAAGCCAATTCGCAGGAATATCCGGGATATTCAGCTCCCAACAGTGGATCGTTGCCGGAGGCGGGCGGCTATGCGGAACCGATTTCGCCAAACACATCTCCTTACGGTTCTCCATACGGCGCGGGAGGGTATCGCCCGATGGAGCGGCCTTACCAGCCGACAGAAGTGATTCCAAGTCAGGCGATGGTGCGGCAAACGGATCCCTATCTTGATGTGCCATCACTTTTCGATATGTATTTGCAGGCGACTCCGCAGCCACCGACGCCGGAACGATTCGGAATGGAAGTTTTCCAGAACGGCACGCGAAATAACCAAGTCATTCCGTTCGATCTCCCTGTGGGGCCGGATTACGTTGTCGGACCCGGAGACAGCCTGGCGGTTGACATGTGGGGCGGAGTTTCGCAGCGGCTGCTGCGCACTGTGGACAAAGAGGGCCGGCTGAGCCTTCCTGAGGTCGGGCCTGTTCTGGTGGCGGGAAAATCGCTGGCGGATGTACAGCAATACGTTCAACAGACGCTTCGTTCGCAGTTTCGCGATGTCTCTGCGGATGTTTCGCTGTCGCGCCTGCGGACGATTCGCGTCTACGTCGTCGGAGACGTTGCAAAACCAGGCGCGTACGACATCAGTTCCCTTTCGACGCCTCTCAATGCACTGTTCGCCGCGGATGGACCGACCAATCAAGGGTCGCTGCGAATTCTCGAGCACAAGCGCGGGGATCAGGTGGTTCAGACTGTCGATGTCTACGATTTGCTTTTGCACGGCGTGAGCACGGACATCGCGCGACTGGAAAATGGCGACACAGTTTTGGTCCCGCCGATTGGGCCGGAAGTTACGGTCGAAGGGATGGTGCGGCGGCCTGCGGTTTACGAGCTGAAAAATGAAAAATCTCTTGCTGACGTTCTAACGCTGGCGGGCGGTCTGCTACCGACAGCCACGTTGCGGCACATCGAAGTGCAGCGCGTCGTCGCACATGAAAAACGGACGATGCTGAGCCTAGATATTCCGCTGGATGCGAATTCAGCTTCGGTTTCGAAGCAGCTCGATTCGCTTCAAATTCAGGATGGCGACAAAATCCGGATATTCCCGATTGCGCCATACAACACGGACACTGTGTATCTGGAAGGGCATGTCCTGCGGCCGGGCCGGTACTCGTACCACGACGGTATGCGCGTCACGGATTTGATTTCTTCCTATAAAGACATTTTGCCGGAGCCTGCGACGCAATACGCCGAGATTATTCGGCTGAATCCGCCAGATTACCGGCCGACGGTGGAGAGCTTCAATCTCGCCGATGCGCTGAACCATCCGGGAAGCGCGCCGCTACTCGATCCTCTCGACACGGTGCAGATCTTTGGGCGCTACGACTTCGAGAATCCGCCGACTGTGTCGGTTTGGGGCGACGTTCGCGAGCCGGGGACGTACAGGACCTCCGGCCAGCTTCACCTGAGCGATGCGATTCACATGGCCGGCGGGCTGGCGCCAGACGCGGAAACAGAAGATGCGCAGGTTTTCCGATATTTGCCGGATGGGCAACTCAAAATCTTCAGCGTGAAGCTCAACGATGCGCTGAGCGGAAATCCCGCGGACAACATTCTCTTGGATTCGTGCGACCGAGTTTTGGTGCACCGAAGCCCCGCGGCAGTGGAACCGGCGACCGTGTACGTCGAAGGCGAGGTTGCGAGACCGGGACGCTATCCACTGACAACGAATATGACGGTTGCGGATTTGATTCGAGCGGCCGGCAATCTGCAGCAAGGCGCGGATTTAAATGCGGCGGATCTGACTCGCTATCAATGGAAAGGAGAGACGCGGATCACCGGCGAGCATGAACAAATTTCTCTGAGTGAAGCCATGGATAACGATGCGAGCGCGAACCTTGCGCTGCACAACGGAGACGTGCTGACGATACGGCAATTGCCAGGATGGAACGACCTCGGAGCGTCAATTGCAGTGCGAGGCGAAGTGACGCATCCCGGGAGCTACGGAATCAAGCCGGGCGAGCGATTGAGCTCCGTCCTGAAACGCGCGGGCGGATTTGCGCCGGATGCGTATCCCTATGGCGCGCTTCTGGAACGAGGTTCCGTGCGGGATCTGGAAGCGAAGTCGCAGGAGCAACTCTATGAACGAATCAAGGGGATGCAGACAGAACTGAAACTGACTCCGACGACGGACACAGAACAAAAAGCCGCACAGGAAACTGCATATCAGCAATGGCAAACGGCGCTCGAAGACCTAGCAGACAATCCGCCGACCGGGCGCGTCACGATCCAAATTTCCTCGAACCTCCGAAGCTGGGAAAACACACCGCGAGATATCGCCGTACGAGCGGGAGACATTTTGATTATTCCCAAGCGGCCGAGCTACGTGATGGTGCAAGGGCAGGTTTACAACCCGACGGCGGTGTCGTACCGGCCGGGCAAGAGCGCGAAGTGGTACCTGAGCCAAGCGGGCGGACCAACGAACCTCGCGAATAAGCGGGCGATTTTCGTGGTCCGCGCCGACGGGACGGTGATTGGGTCTCACGCAGCATCACTGTGGCTGGGAGGAAGTCTCGATCAAGCGCTGCAGCCGGGGGATACGGTCGTGGTTCCCGAGAAGGCACTCGGCGGGCCAAGGAACTGGCAAGCATTTTTCCAGATTGCGCAAGTGCTGAGCGGGGTGACGACGAGCGCGATTCTGGCGGCCAGCTATTGAGGAACTCGTTTGGTGAATAGGCGGCTTGGGATGATTCGGATGACAGCGACATTTTTGGCTGCCAGCGTGACGATGACGGCCAGCGGGCAATCGGCCGTTCCTCGGGCAGCGAAGCCCGCGACATCGAATGCTGCGGCCAAGAAGCCAGTGGAAAAGATGGCAAGCAAATCTCAAGACGAGGATAGCTTGAGCTTCACTTCGTCGAGCGGCGATGACCGGTACGTGAATACTTTTCGGACGGCGCCAAGACACTTCTTGCTGGATCAGAAGGCGATGTGGACGAGTCCTGCCAAAGTGCGATTGCCGGAGGCGACGTGGCTCGTGCCGCTCGGCGGCCTGGCCGCGGGATTTTTTGCCACGGATTCGGATGTGAGCCGAAGCCTAAACAATGCGCCAAACACGCTGAATCGCTACCGGAAATTTTCCAACTACGGCATCGGAGCGATGGCGGCTGGGGCGGGCGGACTTTACATGCTGGGTCTGACGACCAACGATGAGCATCAGCGCGAGACGGGATTCCTGAGCGGCGAAGCGGCGGTCGACAGCTTGGTTGCGGTTGAAGTGCTGAAATACATGACGCGCCGAGAGCGACCGTACGTGGACAATGCCAACGGAAAATTCTGGAGCGGCGGGGACTCGTTTCCGTCGGTGCATTCGGCGGCGGCCTTCGCCATCGCCGGAATCGTGGCGCATGAATACCCCGGACCGTTGCCGACGATTGGCGCGTATGGTTTGGCGTCGGCGATCAGCGCGTCGCGCGTGATGGGCAAGGAGCATTTCCCTTCGGATGTGCTTGTTGGCAGCGCCATCGGATATCTCGTCTCTCAATACGTTTACCGCGAACACCACGATCCAGACCTCGTTGGCGGAACGTGGGGATTGCTCGGGGTTCGGCCGGACAGACCGGAGCATTGGGAAGCAAAGAACATGGGCTCGCCGTATGTTCCGATCGATAGCTGGGTCTACCCGGCTCTGCTGCGGCTGGCTGCGCTTGGCTACATCAAGAGCGACATCGAGGGAATGCGCCCATGGACGCGCATGGAGTGCGCGCGACTGGTCGAGGAAGCGTCGGAACATCTCGGAGAGAACTCGCCCGCCAGCGGCGAGCCGAGCGAAAGCCTCGATGCGCTGACGAAAGAATTTGCCAAGGAAATCAGTCTGCTTGGCGGCGGGAACAATCGCGAGGCGCAGCTCGAATCCGTATACACGCGGGCCACAGGCATTTCCGGCGAACCGTTACGCGACGGAGACGATTTCGGACAGACGATCATCAACGACGACGGGCGGCCATACGCGGAGGGCTTCAACAACGTCACCGGCGCTTCAGGCTGGTTCTCCGACGGGCCATTTGTTGGATACGTGCGCGGCGAATATCAACACGCGCCTTCGTCGCCGGCGCTTCCGAATTCAGCTCTGCAGGCAATCGCGCAGGAAGAAGTTGTGCCCGCGGTTCCGCCGGCTACGGGGACGCCTGCGGTTAACAAAGCGGACATGCTCGATGGATACGTCGGGATGCAGGTGGACAACTGGGAGATCAGCTTCGGCAAACAAGAGCAGTGGTGGGGGCCCGACTCCGGCGGGGCGATGCTTTTCAGTACAAACGCCGAACCGATTGAGATGCTGGAGATCAATCGAACGACGCCGTTCACGCTGCCCGGATTCCTTGGCCTGCTCGGCCCCATACGCGCACAGTTTATTCTGGGGCGCGTCGATGGCGATCACTGGATTTACAGCGCGCTCACCGGTTTTACCGGTTCGTGGACGGAGACGTTTTCCGATCAACCATTCATCGTGGGCGAAAAGCTCAGCCTGAAGCCGTCGCCGAACCTCGAATTCGGTTTCGCGGCAACGCGTTTGTTCGCCGGCTCAGGCGTCGCTTTCACAACGCACAAACTGCTGCAAGCGATTTTTTCTGCCGGAAACAGCGCTCCGGGGACGTCGTCTGACCCGGGCGATGCTCGGGGCGAGTTCGATTTCACTTACCGCATTCCGGGCCTGAGGAATTGGCTGACTTTCTACGGCGACGGCTTCACGGATGATGAACCTTCGCCGCTGTGGGGCGCATTCGACAAGTCGGCCTTTGACTCCGGACTCTACTTTTCGCACTTCCCGAAGCTGCGGAACCTCGATCTTCGCGTCGAGGGCGTCTTTACAGACAATCCGAACCCCAACCCGGTGCTGCAGCATGGATTTTTTTATTGGAATGACCGTTACCGCAGTGGATACACAAACGACGGAAATTTGATTGGCAGCTGGATTGGCCGCGAAGGTCAAGGGGCACAGGCGTGGAGTACCTATTGGTTCAACACGAAAGATAAGTTGCAGTTTACGTTTCGCCACCAGAAGGTGAGCCAACAGCTTGTGCCTTCCGGCGGAACGCTGACCGATGGCGGGATTAATGCAGCGTTCTGGTTGAACTCGATGTTCAGTTTGTCCGGTTCGGTGCAGTACGAGAAATGGGATTTCCCGGTCTTGGCCTCGACGCGACAAAGCGACGTGAGTACGTCGATCCAATTCACATTCTGGCCACGATTCAGCCATTCCGGAAGCGAATCACCAACGAGTGCCGGCGATGCGCAGTGAGCCTTAGCGAGAAGTGTAGTTAATGATGCCAAAAGAAATCGACAAACCGCAACGGACACACGAAGAGGAGCTGGAGCTCGCGGAGCCTCTCCTGGCATTGGAGAGCGAGGAGGATGTCCGGGAGCGGCGGGAACGGTCCATCGCGAGGCTCCGACTGCTTTGGGGGGAGAGAAGGTTTCTCAGCCGCATAAGTGGAATCTCGCTTGTTTTGTCAGTGCTAATCGCATTGCTGATCCCGAATCGGTACACATCCGTTACTCGGCTAATGCCGCCTGACCAAGATGCTACAGGATCGGGCATGGCCATGCTCTCGGCGTTGGCGGGAAAGGCTGGCAGCGGGCTGGGCGCAATCGGCGCGCTCGGCGGAGAAATGCTTGGCCTGAGGACCACAGGAGATCTGTTCACTGGAATACTCCAAAGCCAAACCGTGGAGGACGACCTCATCAACAAATTCGAGCTTCAGAAACTCTATGGAGACCACCACATAGAAGATGCGCGCAAGAAGTTGGCAAGCCGGACAGCCATATCCGTAGATCGCAAGAGCGAGATCATCGAGATAGATGTTACCGACCGAAGTCCACAACGGTCTGCTGCGATGGGAGCGGAATATGTCGCGGAACTGAATCGAGTAGTGACAAATCTCAATACCTCGTCGGCCCATCGAGAAAGGGTGTTTTTGGAGAACCGTTTGGCTCAAGTCAGGCAGGATTTGGAGACAGCGGAGAAGAATTTCAGCCAATTCGCGAGCAAGAATACAGCGATCGATATTCAGGAACAAGGCAAGGCGATGATCGAGGCTGCCGCGACGCTCGAGGGGCAGCTCATCGCAACCCAGACTGAGCTTGAAAGCTTGAGGCAAATCTATACGGACAACAATGTCCGCGTGCGTGCCACGCAAGCGCGTGTGGACGAACTCAAACTGCAATTGCAGAAAATTGGCGGCAAGACGGAACCCGGTGTGGCGACTGCAGATGCAGATCAAGACGCTGAGTCCATGTACCCGTCGATCCGCCAACTGCCCCTGTTGGGGGTCGGTTATGCGGATCTCTACCGACGGATGAAAGTCCAGGAAGCAGTGTTTGAGACGCTTACGCAGGAATATGAACTGGCAAAAGTAGAAGAGGCAAAGGAGACGCCGAGTGTCAAGGTATTAGATCCACCGAGGGTCCCCGATAAGAAGTCCTTTCCTCCGCGTACGCTGATCGTTGCGGGCTGTACATTCCTGGGTTTTGCTTTTGGCATTTCATGGGTTCTGGGAACAGCACGATGGGAAGAGATTGACCCTCAAGATCCTGGCAAGTTGCTAACGCAGGAAGTATTTCACTCTGTCTCGAGCTATTTGCACTGGACAGCAAGGAATGGTTCAGCCCGGAGCCCGAGCGATCAAAGCTTCTGGTGCCGTATCGCTCATCGAAACCGAAACGAGGATATGAATGCGCAGAAATCAGAAGCGAAGGAACCGTAGGAAATTAGACCAATGCAGATGGGGTGCTTTTCTCTGTCGGGAACGAGGACGGCCATCACGATAATGCCCACAGCTGATGTGACAAGGTCAGATTGATGGTTGAGTTCACCGCGAAGGCGGCATGCGGGGCTGGAGAATGAAGAAGGGTTCCTGGTACGACTTCATTTCAAATGTCCACAGTGTGGCTGGTGGGGTGTCGTTTCCATGGCGCTGGCTCCGGTACGCCGGCGCGATTGGCATAGACCATCCCCGGGCAAGCGAGCCAACTACAAAGGTGGGCACAAATGCAGTGCCTCGGAATGGCAAACTTCGCTTCACCTCCCAGCACGAAAATCGCCGTTCCAAGGATACTCACCATTTCAGCGGAGGCCGGTGGGTACAGGTTCTGTATGCGCTCACAGATTTCCTCCTCGTGTGCATCGACGGGTTGATCGCATTCTCCTTTCGATTCTTGCCCAGTTCACCTGAACGCATCCTGCACTGGAGCCGCATCAGCAGCGAGTTGGGTTTCTCGGTGAATCGATATGCGGCCTTTTTTCTTCTTTATGGCTCGTTGACCCTGCTCTTCTGCCAAAGCCAATCGCTATACCAAACGGTGCGGACGCGCACGGCAACGCAGGAATCTTTCGCAATCCTTAAAGCTGTGACCCTTTCTACTCTGTTGCTCTCCGCCTTTATTTATTTTTCCGGTGTCAAAATTGTTTCTCGACTTGTCATTGCATGCGCCGGCGCGCTGAATGTCATCACGTTCGCCGCCTGGAGGTTGGTTAAGAGACGGGTCGTTCTCGGGCGTGCCGAACGGGGGATCGGAGCCCGGAACGCGGTAATTGTTGGCGCCGGGCGTGTTGGCCAAGCTTTGTCGGAGTATCTCACAGAAAACAAGCAGCTCGGTTATCAGTTCAAAGGTTTCCTCGACGCCAATCACAGCGGGCAACCTAAGCTTCTTGGAAAAATCGAGGATTTAGCCCGCATTTCTCGCTTGGAGTTTATCGATGAAGTACTCATCACGATTCCGTCGGAGAGAGAACTAGTCAAGAAAGTTACGGCCGAGGCGCGCCTCCTTCGTTTGAACGTCAAGGTCGTCCCGGAGCTCTACGACGGACTGGGCTGGGACGCGCCAATCCAGTATGTCGGGGACTTTCCGGTGATGGAACTTCATTGGGAACCCATCCCTGGGTTCGGCCTCTTCCTGAAACGCGTTATAGACATCTTGGGAGCTGGAATGGGTCTGGTCGTCCTGTCGCCTGTCCTTGTTGCGACCGCTATCGCCATCCGACTCGGCTCACCAGGGCCAGCTCTCTATTGTTCGCAACGTGTTGGGAAAAAAGGGAGAAGATTCAGCTGCTATAAGTTCCGGTCGATGGTTGTCAAAGCTGATGAGATGAAGGATCACCTTCGGCACTTGAATGAACGCCAAGGACCAACATTCAAAATCGCCTCCGATCCGAGAATTACTGGGCTTGGCAAATTTCTCCGAAAGTACAGCCTCGATGAGATCCCTCAACTTTGGAATGTGCTGAAAGGCGATATGAGTCTTGTTGGACCGCGGCCACACCCCGTGGACGATTATGAGCAATACAGCTTGGAGCATCTGAGACGTCTTGACGTTAAGCCTGGAATCACAGGTTTGTGGCAGGTTACCGCGCGGCAAGACCCGTCTTTTGAGACGAATATGAAACTTGACTTGGAGTACATAGAAAACTGGAACATTTCGCTCGATATGGGAATCCTTGCGAAGACGCTCTTGGAAATAGCTGGCGGTTCAGGAACATGATTGGCACAAGCACCAGTTTGCCCATGCACAGCGGCGAGCGCCAAGGGGGATCAATGGTTGAGTCTTCGCCTGTCCCGCCGGAATGCCGCCTTTGCCGACGCGAGAAGCCTAGGAAAGCATTTGACCTTCCTGTCTTGGATGGCCCGTACGAGTCGGAAATTGAATGGACTGTCCGATCTTTCTATAGGTGCTCGAATTGTGGCTACCTCTTCGTTTATCCGCTTGAGACTGAGCAATACGCAAGGCATTACGCGGCGTTGGACGCCACTTACCACGAAGACCATGATCAGGAGACTTCTCGATATTTTTTAATTCGCAAGGCGCTGGAGCCAGTTCCTATGAGCCGCGTTCTAGACTGGGGTTGCGGGAGGGGAACTTTTCTGAGCGCGTTTCCTAACAACATTGAAAAGTATGGTGTGGAATTATCTTCAGCTGCGGCCCTTCAGGCAGAACGGCGAAACGTCCACATTGTCTCTCCCGAGGATATTGACGGAGGCAAGTTTGATGAGTACTTCGATGCTGTAACTGCAATCGATGTTGTCGAGCATGTGTCTGACTTGGTCAGCTTTCGAAATACGGTCGCGCGAGCGCTGCATCCCGGGGGAACGTTGGTGCTCCTTACTGGAAATCTCGATAGTTCGGTCGCAAGAATTTTGGGAAGGTACTGGTATTACATACATTACGGGGAGCACATTTCATGTCTGACAGAACGAGCAGCGCAAGTATGGCTTGAGCCGGATTTTGAGACCGTGACGATTCAACGTGTAACACACCACAAGTCCTCATATATAGCATTGCTTAGGACTGTTCTGATTTTCCCTGTTGCCTGGATGTTCGAAAAGCTAGGTCTTGCCCGGAAATTGCGAGTTTCGGCAAAGCTTTTCTTAGATTCGGACCACATGTTAGTGATAGCTCGCCGAAAGGGATGCTGAAACTAAGGATGAGCGATAACCCACACTCCGCGGCACTCGATCAGTTTGTCAGCCGACGTCTGGCTGCAAATTCGATGATGGGCGGACTTCGTTTCGCCGTTACGGCTGGCGTCTATCTGGTGGTTTACCCGTTCATGCTTCATTCGCTCGGGCCATCTCAGTTTGGTTTGTGGGCGCTTTTATGTATACCGAGTCAATATATCGCGCTGGGCGATCTGGGCATTTCGAGCGCCCTCATCAAGCTGGTCTCTGAGAGTCATCCCCATAAAGACAACCTTCGTCTCTCGCAATTAGCTGGTGCAGGAGTGCTTATCTTCACGATCGTAGGTGGCACTTTAACGGGAATGACTTTTCTCTGGCAGAACGGAATTCTTGACTGGCTACGCATCCAACCCGTCTTTCTCTCTGATGCTCGTGTCTTACTATTGGGAATGGCTGCCGTAATTTGGCTAACCTTATTGGGAAATGTTTATGTCGCGTTGCTGAGTGGTCTTCACAGGATGGACTTGGCACACGTTGTGCAAATGTGCAACGCCGTCTTAAACGCTTTGGGAATTGTATTTGCCCTTACATGGCACTTGGGGTTGACCGGTTTGCTCCTCAGCAGCGCCCTAACGGCAGTCGTAACGTGGTTCTTAGCAGTCTTCTTGGTGCGGAGGATCGCTAGGGTCAGATGGATGATTCTTCCTCGGATAAGTTGGAGCGCAACAAGATCACTCGTTAGTTTTGGTGTCTACATGTATGCGGCTGCCCTTTCGGCCTTGTTAATGGAGCCATCCATAAAAATACTTCTTAGCCGATACGGGAGCCTTGAGCTCGTCTCTTTTTTTGAAATCGCGTCACGAGTTGTTACACAAGTCCGATCTTTCTTTAACAACATAATGCACCCGCTCCTGCCTGCTTCTTCTCTTTTGATGCTGGATACAACAAGAATTCGAGATTTGTTTACGCGTTCCATGCGACTTCTTTGGCTTACGGCGATCCCAGTTTTCGTAACTCTTTCGATCTTAGCAGCCCCCCTCATGCGGGTGTGGCTCGGGAGAAGTGTCCCTCTTGCACAAGGCGCTCTTTCGATACTCGCCTTCGGGTGGCTTTTGAATATTCTGACTTTACCGGCCTATTTTCTAGTTCAAGGAATGAATCATCCTCGGTCGGCGATGTGGTGTTCTGTGATCCAAGGCGCGATCTGCGTGGGAGGCAGCTATCTTCTCATTCCTCGAGTCGGCTTCTACGGGGCAATTGGAAGTGAAGCCGCCGGGCTTTTCGTTGCAGCTGCATACATATTCTGGCGATTCACGTTACTTTGTCCGGTACACAGCCGCGACATATTTTCGAATTCAACCGTGCGCGCGCTTGGGCTCCCCGTTTTGTTCGGCGGCGCTCTCTGGGGTATCTCGCACTCGCCAGCAGCACATTTCATGTGGGCATGGATTTTAACGATGAGTGCCGTTTGTGTTTTATATCTCAAGCTCCTTTACCGCAGGGCCTCGGAAGGATTTACATCCATTGAGGTGCTGAGGGGGTATCTGCCCATCGAAAGCAGGGACGTCAAAATGATACAGGGCATGATGTCATAATGTGAGCACATTCGCTCACTATCGGTATCCGCGGCATAGTAGCCACAGGGGCTCCTAGTAGGTGCAAGGATTCGGAGGAACGCTTAATGTCGATCGGCGGACAGATAGGAACATTAGCGAGAAAAGTAAATCGTCATTTCGGTTTAATCCAGTGGCTGAGCGGGGATCCCATTCCTCCCGCGGGCGGATTTGATCTAGACGGCGAGAAACTTATTGACTGGGCTTGGATCTGCACGAATCTGCCCCGTGGCCGAAGAAAAGCTCTCGAGATCGGGCCTGGGAAGTCGCCGATTATACCTGCGATGCTTTCATTGGGATATGAGGTGACAGCGATAGACGCCTCAGTGAATGCCAGCAAAATCATTTGCGGCTTCGAGTTCATCTATGGCGATTTCCAGTCCGCCCCCATCGAGTCCAAGTTTGACGTTATCATTCTCTGCTCGGTAGTCGAGCATATCGGCCTGCCGGGGAGGTACAACTCGAGAGAAGACCCTGATGGCGACCTGAAAGCGATGCAGAAAGTGAGGTCACTCTTGGCCACCGACGGCCAAGTGTTTCTGACAATCCCTGTCGGGATGGACGTCGTTCACAAACCCTGGCACCGCGTTTATGGCGAGCGCCGACTCCCAAAGTTGCTACATGGATTTGATGTTATTCAGTCTAGATATCTTATCAAGCAACACTGGGGACCCTGGCAAGAGACCAGCCGAGAAAAGGCACTGCAGCTTCCCATAGATATCGCCCGATATTGCCTAGGAGAGATGGCCCTCCAAGAGAAGCACGACGGGGGATTGGCATGACCGCACCTTGCCTAAGCCGTCCAAAAATCTCAATTGTTACGCCGTCATTCAACCAGGCGTGTTTTATTGAAGAGGCGCTGCAAAGCGTTAAGGAACAAAGCTATCCAGCTGCAGAGCATTTGGTCATCGACGGCGGATCTTCCGATGGAACCATCGAAATTCTGAAGCGTTACAGCTCACAGCCAGGATGGGAACACCTTCACTGGATCTCTGAACGCGACCGTGGCCAGAGCGACGCCTTAAACAAAGGCTTCCGAACAGCCACGGGAGATATTGTCGGCTGGCTCAACTCTGACGACCGCTATCGTTCCGGTTGCTTCCAGACAATTGTCGATGGATTTCAAAAGCATGATGAAGCAGACGTGATTTATGGAGATTATACCTGGGTCGATGAGAAAGGAAAGATAACTCAGGTTCGCCGCGAAATTTCTTTTAGCCGTTTTATTCTCCTTTATCATCGCGTGCTCTATATCCCTTCAACAGCGACATTCTTCAACCGCCGGATTTTCGAGAATAGTGAATTCATAAATACCGATTTGCACTATTCGATGGACTATGAGTTCTTTGTGCGCCTCGCTCAGCATGGATATCGATTCAAGCACGTATCCGGACTGCTCGCTGACTTCCGTTGGCATTCTTCCAGTAAGACGGTGACCAATGCTGCGGCGCAGTCCAAGGAGGTCGATGAGGTTGTTCGACAATACTCGCGACCGCTCCGCCGATGCCCCACGAGAGCGACCCAGACACTCGGCCTTCGCGTCCTCCGCACGGCAGCTGCTGGTGCACGTTACTTTGAAAAACTGTTTCGCGGGTACTACTTCGGGCAATGGATTCCATCTCGCCGGTTGGCAGCTGAGCGGGGTCGAAATTGAGAGATTATGGCGTCGCATAAGTTACGAGAGGACAAGTCAAAAAATTGGCGTCAGACAGGTCTGCACCCAACTCTACTGACGAGTCTGATCTTTGTGCTCTTGTTCTCCGGCCCACCTATGTTTCGGATTCGAGATCCCAATGCCTCGCTTGAAGGAGTGATTGATCCGTCGGCTATGTTTCAGATTTGCGTGTGGATTGCAGGAGGCGTCTGGATTGCAAATCAGTTACGCCTGAGGTTGCAGCGAAACGTGAGACCTCTGCGCATTCTGTTTCCTTATAAGATTGGCTTTCTCCTTGTGGGTCTCCTTGCACTTTCCACGCTCGTCTCGGAGGCACCATCACTCACAGCCTTCAAGGCTTATCAGATGCTTGTCAGCATGATATTCACTCTCATTTATGCAGAAGACTATGGAATCGGCAACTGTCTCGATCATATCTTTTGGGCGTCCACAATTCTCTGCGCGGCAATAGCAATCTGTGTCCTTGTGGCTCCGGACCTGGTTCTGTTCACAACGGAGACAGGCGCTCTGCGATTGCGCGGAGAACTGATTGCGCCCACCGGGATTGTCTCGCTCTTAGCGTTGATCTTGCTCATGACGAGGGTTCGCTATTTGTGGACACCTCTACGTGTGGGCCTCTTCCTATTTTTCGGAACGCTTTTGATCTGTTCGCTTGAACGCACGGCCTATGTTGCCTTCCTCGGCTTTGCGGCGCTGGTTGTCCTGAGGCGCAACCCATCGAAGGGCTTGAAGGGGTTCGCCTGCGTTCTCTTATTTGCCGCGTGTGTTTTTGGCCTGGCGGGAGGTGGTCAGTACTTTGATCAGTTCCGGGACTCCGGGAGCATTTGGACCCTGAGTGATCGTGTCGGTTTGTGGGCCTATCTTGCGGCCGTAACCTTAACGAAGGCACCATGGAGAGGACTCGGATATTTTGCTGCGTCGCGAATATATGGGCCTGAGTACAACCCTGGGCTTGGCACGGCACATTCGATGTTTTTCGAAGCTTTTATAGGAGCTGGCATTCCTGCGCTGGCCTGCCTCGTTGCCCTTTGTGCGGTCGTTCTCGTTTACGCGTTCGGCATCTATCGACGTCATACCAGCATGCTTTCTCTCGCTATTGTAGGGCTTCTTTTGAGCGTTTTGCTTGAGGGTTCAGTCGGAGCAGAAATTTGTAGCGGACCTGGGGGAATAACCTTCTGGTCTATGGTGACGATTGTTTCCATCGTGCGATGGAAGGAGAATGCGATGCGATCAATAGACTCCGTCGTTCCAGCGGGGTTAAAGGCATTGACATCGCAATAATCAGCGGCAGATCGGTGTTACGTGCGTGGGCGAATGAGGGTTCTGTGCGAATACTGGTGGCACATAACTTTTATCAGGCAGATGGCGGAGAAGATGTTGTTTTCAAGAACGAATCGTCTCTTCTCGAATCACGCGGCCATACCGTGATCACATATATGGACCATAATGACAGAATCCGAGAAATGAGCGCTCTTACCCTTGGGACAACCACGATTTGGAACCGGGGCACAGTTGCATCGTTGAGATGGTTGATAGAAAGAGAGCGGCCTGAAATTGCACATTTCCATAATACGTTTCCTTTAATTTCGCCTTCTGCATATTATGCGTGCAAACGTGCTGGAATCCCAGTGGTGCAAACACTGCATAACTACCGGTTGCTTTGCCCCACTGCCACTCTCTTCCGCGATGGCTCTCCATGCGAAGAATGTCTCGATCGGAGTCTTTGGAGAGGTGTCAAGCACGGCTGCTATCGCGACTCCCGCTCTGCCACCGCGGGTGTGGCAGCGATGCTTTCCTTTCATCGTTTTCGAAATACTTGGCGAGATGGTGTCGAATGCTTCATCGCCCTCACGCATTTTTCGAAGAACAAGTTTGTCCAGGCTGGCTTTCCTGAGAAAAAAATAGAAGTAAAGCCTAACTTTGTGAATCCTGACCCCGGTTGCCGCACACAATCGGGAGGATACGCGTTATTCGTCGGCCGTCTTTCACAGGAAAAGGGAGCTTCGACGCTTCTGTCGGCCTGGAGGAATCTCGCGTCACAAGTACCTCTAAGGATTGTGGGTGAAGGTCCGCTTCGATCGAACCTGGAGCAATTGGCCCGTCAACATAGGTTGTCGTGCGTGCGGTTCGAAGGCCGTTTGTCCCATGAGGATTCCATTCTGGCGATTAAAGGAGCATCGTTTCTGATCTTCCCCAGTAGATGTTGGGAAACATTCGGAATGGTTGCTATCGAGGCGTTTGCCTGTGGTACCCCTGTAATTGCTTCCCGTCTCGGCGCAGCTGCGGAAATCGTGCGAGATGGACACACCGGTTTGCACTTCACTCCGGGTGATGCGCAGGATCTGGCCGTGAAGGTCGAATGGGCCATAGAGCACACACGAGAGATGGAACAAATGGGCCGAAATGCGCGGTCGGAATATGAAACAAAGTATACGGCCGAACGGAACTACGAAATGCTCATGCAAATTTACCATAACGCGATAAATTCGCATCAGGGTCAACAGATCCCTCGCCATGCCGTTGATCCTTTGGTTGTAGGCTCTTAACATTTCGAAAAGAACGGTGAGGAAACTGGAGAGAGGACATGCTTGCTTGAAACGAATGAATTCACAGATTCGGGGTTTCATTTAGCTATCGGCTGTAGAAAATCGAGCGAGCAAAGCATCAAGGGGTAGACTGAAACAGCGTCTTAGATTCAGAACAAAGATTTCAAAAGTGCTTTGCCACAATTCATCCAAGGACAGCGGAGGAAAAACGTAATGACTTCAGAAACCAAAGTACTCGTTACTGGGGCGGGGGGATTCATCGGGCATCATCTGGTTCGGCGGCTGAAGGACGACGGATATTGGGTCCGTGGCGTGGATGTGAAAAATCCGGAATACGAGCCCACAGCTGCCGATGAGTTTGCCATCCTGGATTTGCGCCGGTGGGACAGCTGCCTGGAAGCCACGCGCGGCATTGATCAGGTCTACAACCTGGCGGCGGACATGGGCGGCATTGGCTACATCACGAGTTCGCATGCGGATATTTCGCGCAACAATATTTGGATCAATACGCACATGCTCGAAGCAAGCCGACTTGGCGGAATCAAGAAATTTCTGTTTTCATCTTCCGCCTGTGTCTATGCACAATCGAAGCAACATACACCTGACGTTGTGCCGCTGCGAGAAGAGGACGCTTATCCTGCCGATCCCGAGCCGGGCTATGGCTGGGAGAAACTCTTTACCGAGGAGCTCTGCAAATATTTCCGAAGAGATTATGGAATGCAGACGCGCGTCGTGCGATTCCACAATGTTTACGGGCCGCTGGGCACGTACGAAGGCGGCAAAGAAAAATCGCCGGCGGCGCTCTGCCGAAAAGTTGCGTTAGCCGACAGCGGGGACGAAGTGGAGATCTGGGGCGATGGCGAACAGACTCGCTCGTACATGTACATCGATGATTGCGTCGAAGGCTTGACGCGACTCATGGCCTCTTCGCATCACGAGCCGCTCAACCTCGGCACTGACCGCATGGTGACCATCAACCAGCTTTTGGAAATTATCTCGAATATTGCGGCGAAAAAGCTTCGCGTCCGGCACGACCTCACCAAACCTCAGGGTGTGCGTGGACGCAATAGCGACAACACGCGCCTTCGACAGGTTCTCGGTTGGGAGCCTGCGACGCCTCTCGAAGACGGACTGAAGGTGACGTATCTGTGGATTCAAGATGAGCTGCGAAAGGCTGGCCGCGTTCGAGCCCCAGAGAAAAGAGATGCAGCGGTCTGAAGTTCCGCGCGCAAATGTTCTAGGCGTTGGTGTGAGCGCCATTAATATGTCCGAAGCGCTGAAGTTGTTTCAGTGCTGGCTGGGAAATGGCGGCAAGGGGTACGTGTGCGTCACAGGCGTGCATGGAGTGATGGAAGCACAAAGAGACCCAGGCTTTCGGCGCATACTGAATGAATCTCTCCTCACAACACCCGATGGTATGCCCACGGTCTGGATTGGAAAGCTACAAGGTTTTCAGAGCATGGGCAGGGTTTTTGGCCCAGATCTCATGCGCGAGGTTTGCCGCCTCTCAATTGAAAACGGGTACAGCCATTTTTTCTACGGTGGCCGACCAGGAGTTGCGGACCG
>JASHRL010000195.1 GCA_030037355.1 Candidatus Acidiferrales bacterium
ATAGAACTGGTGGTGAAGCAATCGGTCCAGCAGGCAGTCGAGCAAGCCTCGGGAAAGCTTGCGCCTGTGGAAGCATCTGCCACCATCATTCCTCCAACGGAGGAAATGCTGCGGCAATTGGATGAAGCCGCGCAAGCTCGTTTGGCAAACTGGCGGAAAGAAATCGAAGATGCCGCCGGGAAGCTGCAGGCCCAGACTCTCGACCGCGTCAGCGCGGATACGACTGGCATTGCGCAAAAATGGCGCGAGCAATTTGACACCGCACTGGCCGGTGCTTCTGAGCGGATGAGTGCGCAGTTGAGCGAGATTTCGCATGCGGCGACGGCGCGCGCCGAGGAAGAGATCTCCGCGCGAAGCGCGTCGCTCCAAAATGTGTTGAACGAAGCCGCATCCGAAGCTCAGAAGAATATCGAAGGCTTGTGCGCGGGCCTCGAACACGAACGGGCGCGCGCCGAAGAAGCGATCAGCAAGACAAGCGACGCGGCCCGCCACGCGGAGGAAGTCTCGCAGCAAATCGACGCCATGTCGCGGGCTTCCTACGACATCGCACAGCACCAAATGGACAGCCTGCTGGCGTCGCAGACGGAAAAGCTAAGTCAGCGCGTGGAAGAGGAAATTCAAAAGAAGGCTGGCGACCTCGAAAAACCGATCAACGATTTGGCGGACAATGCAATGCGGCGCCTGGCGGAGGAAATCGAAGAGCAGCTGGGTCCGCAGCTTGACCGCGCGCAGCACGCGGCCGAACAGCTCGCGAACGCGGGACAACGCGCCGAAGAGACCCTGGCTCAGTTCCGTGCGCAGATGCACGAAGCCTCTGAATTGGCTCTGAGCGCTTCGCTCGAACACATGCGTCAGCAAACGAAGGATTTGCCTGCGGAATTTGAACAATCTTGCCGCGCCGCTTTGGCGAAAATGGAAGAAGATCTCGACGCCAAGACCACAGAGACGACGCATACGACGTTCGAAGCGCTCTACAAGGCTTCGGAGTGGTACCAAAAGAAAGCGCAAACGAGTATGCAGTCAGCGCTTGAGAAAATGCTAGAACAATCGACCGGCGGCATGCGCGAACGCGCCGCGGAATTGTCCCGCATGTTCGCCTCCGAGCTCGATCACTACAGCCGGAGCTACGTCGAGCACGCGCAGGGCCTGATCGAAGAAAGTGCAAAGGAAGTCCGCGACCGAACCCGCGAGCAAATCGACGATGCCGCCAAGATCGCCACCGCCGGCGTGACAGATGAAATGATGCGTATCACGAGCGCGAGCCTCGCGCGCTTCGAGGAAGCGGCCAAGGCTTCCTCTGACCGCACGCAAGCGGAGATGCATCAAGGCGCGAATCAGGCGCTCAGTGATTTCGATGCTCGCGTGGAAGAGCGCATGGTTCAAGGAGCGAAGATCGCTCGCCAGCAGCTCGAGGATCAATTGAAGCCGCTCGTCGAAGCGTTCTATGCGAAGCGTGAAGCGGAGCAGAGAGCCTGGCTCGAACAAATGAAGATGGCCGTCGAGCAATCCATCGAGCAATATAAAGGGCGCCTCGAGAATACATCGAATTCATGGCTTCTCGCGTCGGCAACTACTCTCGGGCAGCACTCCAAAGGCGTGATCGAGACCTTGTCCAAGGCAGCCGAAGAGCGCCTGCGCGATACGTGTTCGGACGTCTTCGCTGGTCTCGGGGAGACGCTCCGCGCACGAATGCTGGGAATTTCTTCGGACGTGGGAACGAAAGAAAAGCCGCCAGAAAAGAAGTAGCCGCTTGTCTGTAATTCGCGAATTCTCCCTCCGGCGCTGAAATCGACATCCGGTATAATGCCTCTCGTGGCAAACCACGCCTACGCGAGTATCTGGGCAAGGAACTTCTCAGACGAGACGCTTGTCGAGCGCTGGAAAGAGTTCCTCGGAACAGTTCCCTTCTCAAGTGGACGACCCGGTTTTACAGAGCTCATCATCCGCGCCGTGGATACAACTGAGACGCCGATTGTCGAACTCGACCTTCGGTCTGGCGATTACGACGCCGCGACCGTGGCCGAAGTGGCTCGCGAGCACGTGCACGGAGATTGCAGCTACGAAACCAAAGCTTTCTGGGATTTGTGGACCTACGACGCGGCACATGATCGCTGGGACTTGCAGCCGCAGCCGTTGATGATCTTCTGCAACGGAGAGGATTTCGATGGCGGCGTCTGGCAAGAGAGCGGCCATTTCCTGATTGACGCGGGATTCGAACATTTTTTTACCGGCCATGCCGGTCTGCTCGGGTTCGAAGAAAGGCAGCGAGCTGCCGCGGCACACCCTGACGAGGCAAACTTCGTCACGGTGATGTCGTTTCCGGAAAACCGGCGCATATATCTAGAACGGACCCGCGAAAACATTCGGAAGCTTTTCGATTGGATGCGGCGCGTTGAGGCGGCTATACCCGTCGAACGCAGCCGGCTATGGTCCGAAGGGGAAGAAAATTTTGAAGCGCGAATGGAAGAGATTTTGGCGGCTCGTTAGCACTGCGACATTGGCCATTATGGTGACCTCGATAGTCGTTCCTGCAAGGGTTCAGAGCGCGCCTGGCTTGCAGCGCCATAACGAATTGACCCTGGCTGGCTTGCGTCCAGGATCATCAAGAGCCTCATCGGCAACGCGAATGCCTGAGCTGGGGACTCCGTCCGCAAACGCGACAGGTTTTGTTTGGTCCAGCCGCTGCATTGACAGAATCCTGAGCGTCGAGACCGACGACAATCGCACAGTGCAAGCGGTAACGGCTTCGATGCTCGGCTCAAGTTCCGCGGCTGATTGCGCAGGGCAAGCGGACGGAAAAATGCTTGCGAATTTAAGAACTGGTCGCGGCCTAGAGCTCGGAAACGCTTGTCAGCGCGCTGAGGCCCTCTATGGCAACCCGGAATCACGCGGCCCTTCCGTAAGAGGTATGCGCAAGCTAGAATTGTTGTTCTATTCTTTCGATTGGGCTGGGGAAGATGTGCCACAATCGATGGAAGTGTCCTGCGACGCGGTGAGTCATCGCGTCGTTGAAATCACTCTGGCATTTCAGTCTCTCTAAGGAAATCCAAAGGAGGCCGATGCGACGCTGTTCCCTGGTGGCTGTCCTGTGCGGAGTGCTGCTCGCATCCTGTGGCGGGGATTCGCATCCAACGTCTCAGCAGGCCGCACAACCGGCGGCTCCGGCGTATCCGCCAGAAGTGGATCAGACGGCGCAGAAACTCTTTGGTCCAGAAGCGCAAGTGCTTGCATACGGAGATTTGGCGAAGAATGGCAAGCAAGAAGCATTGGTCGTAAGTCTCCTGAAGATCAAACCGGAAAACATGCCTCCGGGAACAGTGATCACGCGAGCCGTGGTCATCGAGAAGACAAGCGACGGATGGAACGAAGAATTTCTTTGTGATGAGCATATGAAGAATCCGAAAGGTTATCTCGGCGGCCAGCCTCTTGCATCCGTTCTCGCCTGGCGGCTCCAATACGAACAGGATCCACAAAAAGGTCTAACCATGTATTTCACTCCTGTCCAAAAGCCTGAAGGCGGCTACATTCAGACCTTTGGCGTGCAATGGAATCCTGAGGAGAAGCGTTACCAAATGCTGGATCGCAATTTCGACAAATTCCTGATGGAAGTACCATCACTGGAACCGCTCAACGACATGCCTCAAAAGTGAGCAAACTAGATTGAGCGCAGCCGCACAAACCGTCAGCGCCGTGAAGCCGTCGCAAAAAAAGCCGAAGGCATGGAAGGAACTTGCCCGGCTGATTCCATATTTTCGGCCATACAAAGCCGCTACCATCTTCGGGCTCCTCACATTGTTGCTTATGGGACTTCTTGGCGCTCTGCCGCCATTGATCATCGGCATCATCACAGATTGCCTCAAGGGCGCGCCGGAACCAATGCCGAATCTCACTCTGAACCCTAATGCCGGAGCAGCCACCGGAGCTACGTTCTGGCATACGGTTCTGAGACCGATCCTCCGCTTCTATAAAGCGAGCAGCGGGCACACGGTCCTCATCCTAT
>JASHRL010000196.1 GCA_030037355.1 Candidatus Acidiferrales bacterium
CCGCGAAAGGTAGAAATCAAAGTGGTCCCGATTTCCAAGCAGATGGCCGCCTGAAATCCGAAAAGTGAATCACGGCCCGGAGTCTGTGGTGCTCCGGGCCATTTTTTCTCTCATCATGTTTGCTGGACGAAGACAGGAGAGAATTAACGAAGGCGAATTGGAGGATGATTTTTCCACGGGCAAATCTTTCCGCGAGTTCAGCGAGTTCAGCGAAGATCGAAGCGATCGAGATTCATCACTTTGTCCCACGCAGACACGAAGTCGTTCACAAACTTCTGCTTCGCATCGTCGCACCCATAGACTTCCGCGATTGCGCGCAGCTCGGAATTCGATCCGAAGACAAGGTCGACGCGAGTGGCTGTCCACCGGGGCTTCCCTGTCGTACGGTCGCGTCCTTCATATACCCCGGAGCCATTGGGCTGCGGCTGCCATTGCGTGCCCATATCGAGCAGGTTGACGAAGAAGTCGTTCGTGAGCTTCTCGGGCTGCTTGGTGAAGACGCCGTGTGAGGACTTCCCGTGATTAGCGCCCAAGACGCGCAGGCCGCCGACAAGAACAGTCATCTCTGGCGCCGTGAGCGTCAGCAGCTGCGCCTTGTCGATCAGCAGTTCCTCCGGTGACACGCTGAACTTGGCCTTCTGGTAGTTGCAGAATCCGTCCGCGGCCGGTTCGAGATAGGCGAAAGACTCTACGTCCGTTTGCTCCTGCGATGCATCCGTGCGTCCTGGCGTGAAGGGGACTTTTACGTTGTGTCCGGCGGCCTTCGCAGCCTTCTCGACCGCAGCACAGCCGGCGAGAACGATCAGGTCGGCAAGCGAGACCCTCTTCGTTTTCTTTCCTTTGGAGTGCGAGTCATTGAACTTCTTCTGGATCGCTTCGAGCGCGCGCAGCACCTTTGCCAACTGCGCCGGGCTGTTGCTATCCCAGTCCTTTTGAGGTTCGAGACGGATACGCGCGCCGTTCGCCCCGCCGCGCTTGTCGGAGCCGCGGAATGAGGCTGCGGAAGCCCAAGCGGCCGCGACCAGTTCGGAGATCGAATGTCCCGAAGCGAGAATTTTGCGTTTGAGATCGGCAATATCCTTTGCGTCGATGAGCTTGTGCCTGGCTGCCGGAATGGGGTCTTGCCAGATCAGCTCCTCTCTCGGGACCTCTGGGCCGAGATAGCGCGAACGCGGACCCATATCGCGGTGGGTGAGTTTGAACCATGCGCGGGCGAATGCGTCGGCGAACTTATCCGGATGCTCGAAGAAGTGGCGGGAGATTTTCTCGTAGGCTGGATCCATCCGCAAAGAAAGGTCCGTCACCAGCATCGTCGGTGCGTGACGCTTCGACGGGTCGAAGGCATCCGGAATCGGAGTCGCGCCACCTTTCGCTCGAAACTCATAAGCACCGGCCGGGCTCTTGGTCAGCTCCCATTCGTAGCCGAACAAGTTCTCGAAGAAGTTGTTGCTCCACTTCGTTGGAGTTTGGCTCCAGATGACTTCTGGGCCGCCAGTGATTGCATCTTTACCTTTGCCTGAGTTGTGACTGCTCTTCCAGCCGAGGCCCATCTCTTCAATGGATGCGGCTTCGGGCTCACGGCCAACAAGTTTTGGATCGCCAGCACCATGGGTTTTGCCGAAGCTGTGACCTCCGGCGATCAGAGCAACAGTTTCCTCATCGTTCATGGCCATGCGACGGAACGTTTCGCGAATATCCCTGGCGGCAGCGATTGGATCCGGCTTGCCATTCGGCCCTTCCGGATTCACGTAGATAAGACCCATCTGAACTGCAGCGAGCGGATTCTCAAGTTCGCGGTCGCCCGAGTAGCGCTTGTCGCCGAGCCAAGTCTCTTCCTTGCCCCAATACACGGCTTCGTCCGGCTCCCAGGTGTCGGGGCGACCACCGCCAAAGCCAAACGTCTTGAAACCCATTGACTCAAGAGCAACATTGCCAGCGAGAACCATCAGATCAGCCCAGGAGACCTTCTTGCCGTATTTTTGCTTGATCGGCCAGAGCAACCGGCGCGCCTTATCGAGGTTGGCATTGTCCGGCCAAGAATTGAGCGGTGCGAAGCGCTGCTGGCCAGCGCCGGCACCGCCGCGTCCATCGCCGATGCGGTACGTGCCGGCAGCGTGCCACGCCATGCGAATGAAGAGCCCACCGTAGTGGCCGAAATCCGCTGGCCACCAGTCCTGGCTGTCTGTCATCAGCGCACGGAGGTCTTTCTTCACCGTTTTGAAGTCGAGCTTCCTGAACTCTTCGGCGTAATTGAATGCCTTGCCCATCGGATCGGACTGGGGCGAGTTCTGGCGAAGAATCCTAAGGTTCAGCTTGTTCGGCCACCAGTCACTATTCGACCGCATTCCGGCGTTTGTGGTTCCATGCGCCACCGGGCACTTTGCTTCACTTGCCATGATTTACTCCCTCCGATTAGTCAAAATAAAATCAAAAAATTCCTGCCGAACTGCGAATCCATGCGACTCTCTCTTTTCGAACAATCGCGCCCGCCCTAGAGATTCATCGGGCATGCGTCGATCTTCGAAAACTATCCGGAAGCACGCCGCTGAGCGCACTTGATGCAGAGCCCACGGAAAATGAGTTCGCATTCACGAAGGATCCGTTTGCCAAGCGAACGCGAAGCGGGCCTGCGTACGTTGTACCATTCGATATCCTCGACGTTGCCGCAACGATCGCAGATGAAGTGATGATGGCGCATGCCTTTGGCATCGAATCGCGCGGCGCGTCCCTCGACAGCCACTTCTCGCACCAAACCCGCCTGAACCAAGTCCCGCAGATTGTTATACGTTGTGGCTCGCGAAGAACGCGGATCCACACGATTCACGGCTTCGAAGATTTCCGCGGCTGTCGGATGTCTCTTACATTCCGTCAAGAATGCCATCACGGCGTAGCGCTGCGGCGTGCATCGCAGGCCGCCGCTTTCGAGAGAACGTTTAATCGCTTCGGCATTCATGAACAGTCTGGAATATATCTAATGTGACATTTTGTCAAGACTTCAGTTCGTGCGCAAGAAAACGAGCGGAAGGCTCGTGAAAGATGAAGGCGAGTGGCGGAATTCAGTTCGCGGCGGCCCGCTGAGGCGAGCGACATCGATGTCAGCTGCTTGCGGCTGCCTGTTGACAGACTCTTCTTTGCTGCTGCGAATGGCAGTCAGATGTGTGCCTCGAACTGTTCAAGCCGACGGAGCCAGTCCGGCGGTGCGGTTACTTGACCTCCAGAGATTCTGCCGAATTCTCCAGCCCGTCGGAGGATTTCAGCTTCTTGGCCGGATGCATCTTGACCCAACTGTCATAGTTGGCCCGCATCTGTTCTACCAGTGCGGGAATATGCCGCTCTTGGCCCATCAGCCACTGATTCAGAGCAATCGAGCCGTCCCGCGGATGCACCGCCGTATAGTCCCAGCAATGATCCGGCAGGTTGCATAGCAGCTTGTACGTCGACCTTCTCAGATGAGAAATTATCTTCAGCGATTCCAGAACGGTTTGATCGAAAAAAAAGGAAGGCCCCGGCCGGGACCGGCCCGCCGTTTCCTGCAGTGCGGCGCCCGGCTGAATGATCCATTGCCGGGACATCACGTAAAGACTCGCTTCCGATTCCGCGAGTTCAACGACCATGTCATGGATACTGGGGCGATCTGGACGGGGCCGGTAGCGCCACATCTGCCGAGGAAACTGGCGCAATGCCGCCTTCAGCAAAGACGGCCCGATTCTAAACGATTCCAGTAAGCGTCCAACCTCTTCGCGCATATTCGAACCAAGTTCCTGTGTTCCGTTTGGACGGACTGTGGGCCGACACACCGCCATAACATCTGAGCGCCGCAGCAGCAAATTCGTTATGCAATCGAGGATTCAGCCAGGATGTACATTTTGAAGCGTGATACATGAAAGAGCGGCAATAGCGGGAGGACCTGGGGGATCCTCCCGCCACGAGCCGTCTTGACTACTACCAGTCGATGCTCACACCGAGCTGCATCTGGCGCGGAGTGTTGCCCTGCAAGTTGCCGCCGCCGCCCAACACGCCCCATGAAGGAAGGCTGAAGATGTTAAGCGCCGGATCGTTGGGCTGCATATGGTTCAGGACGTTGGTGAAGTCAAAGTACATCGTGCCGCTGAACTTCTCTGTGATATGGATGTTCTTGTTGATGCCCATATCGAGATTCCAGAACGGCAGCCCCTTCAGCGGACCGCCGCCACCAATCTGTCCATCCAAGCCCAGAACTGGGAGTCGCACTGGATCGCCGAATATCCCAGCACCAGGGCATGTTGCGTCGGGATTGCTAAACACGTTGAAACCGGAGCTCCCCACGCCAGCCGCCGGCGCCAAGTTGCCACAGACTGCGCCCTCAGCAGCGTGTTCAGTGGCACCGTAGTGCAGATTCTGGGTGATGACGCCATTCTCCTCCGAGCCGACGTAGCCAGGGTTGCCTTCGCCAAAGCTTCCATCGTCTGCACCGCCGTTTGTGCCGACTTCGATCGGGAAACCACTGCCATAGGTGAACAGCGGAGAGAAGTTCCATCCGCCGAGCAGATGCCCGATCACGCCCTGCTGCGACTTGTAGAACGGCTCAGCGTAATTGAAAAAGAAGTTGAAGTTGAATTTCTCGTTGTACGTCTGCGGCCCATACATGTTCTGCTGGTTGAATGGGTCGACGGTTGTGAACGCGCTGCTAGCCTGCAGAACGTTAACGGTGCCCAGCGCGTTGCTATACTGGAAGCTGCTCTTCATCGTCAGCCCGTGCCAGTCCGTCGTCGTCAACTGCAGATAGCCGGCATTGTAATTTCCAAAGCCGTTGCTGACAGTTGTGTCAATAGAAGGCATCTGGCCACCGCAGCCATTCCCGGTGGGTGTTGCGCAGGTTGTCGCAATCGGATCGCTGACCGAACTCCGGCCAGCATTTCCGTTAAACAACCAGAAATTACCGGTCGAAACGCTGTTCCAAGCGTTGTAGGCAAGCGAGCTTTGCATGTTGCCACTGGCGCTGTTCTGTGCGACGAACTCCGCCGTGCAACTTCCAAGGCCGGTGATACCACCAGGGAAATTGCCGCTACAGTAGTTTGACCCAAGCCCTCCCAGAGCAGTTTCAAAGAACGGCTGCACCGGAATATTGCTCAGGTTCGTGCCATAGTTGGTAGCCTCCATCACTTGGGCCCAAGCGTTCGCGAAGGTTTGGCCACCCTCTGTCATCATGTAAGGAACGTTCGAGAGACTGTAATACTCACTCTCGTTCGAAATGATGCGCCCAATGTAACCCACTTCGGCCAGAATCTTGGGCCCGAACTGGTGCTGCACGCTGACCGTGAACTCATCGGAGCGGTCCGGTTTAAAATTCGGATCGATCGTCTCGCCCGCGCCCGCAGCCACGTCGTTGAAGCCGGGATACCACGGCTGCGGAAGATTTGCACTCGGCGCGGGAAGTGGCGCATTCACGCCATCCGCTTGCGTGCCGACTCGGAAAGCGTTCATGGCCGTACTTGGATTGGTCGATGTACTGCAAGCTCCGGTGTTGGTCGGGCCAGCGCATGTGACCGGTTGCAACAATCCCGGAGTGAGCATCGGAACCAGAATCGGGTCCACTCCATTGAGCCGGCCGTAGATGCGTGAATACCCCGCTCGTACAACCGTGTCCGGTCGGATGTTCCACGCAAACCCAACGCGCGGAGCCAGACCACCAAAGAACGGGTTGTAGGGATAATGAGAGTGTCCATTGACGTTGCGGATCGCCGAAAAACCAATCAGCGGGGCGTAGGCGTTGCCCTGCAGCGCCGCGGCCCGTTCGTCGTTCAGATAATCCATCGCGGACAGAATGTTGTTGTTCTGGTCCACCATGACAGTCTGGATACCACCATTCGTGCTGTATGGCGGCATCTCTACCGTGTACCCCAAGCCGTAATTTAGCGAGAACGTCGGCTTCATGTGCCATGAGTCGGTCCAGTACAGGTTATAGGTAGGTATGACGCTCGTGTCTGTCAATGACGGCGAGCTGGTGCAATCCGCCGTGGCAGCGACACCAGCAATAGCGCAGTCGCCAGCGGGCCTAGGATTAAGAGGCAAGCCCGTAACGAGTGAACCGGGAGCGCGGCTATAGAGACCGTGCGTTTCCTGTACGATCCCCAGAACCATCGAGTAAAGGTTCTGATACGTGTTCACGTTGGAAAAGCCAGTAATGCCAGCTGGAGTGGCGGCGCTCAGATCCATATTGTAATCACCAACAACGTTGTCGGTCACCCCGCCGCCAATCCTGTATTGTTCGAAAGTGTTGATGCCTGCGCCGTTGTCATTCCGGTTATGGGTGTCGACGTTGCGCTGGAAGGTGCCCCCAAGCTGGAACAGATGGTTGCCCTTGATCCACGTCACGTCGTCCCGGTACATGAAGTCATGTCCATCCCAGTAGCGCGTGCGATCGTCCTGGTTATCGGTGTTGTACGGAGCAAATATCGGGTTATCAATTTCGTCGCTTCCGTTGTTTTCGCCGCCGATCTGCAGAGCAGCTGGAAAACCGGCAACGTTTGGCGGCCCACCGGGGTCCCCGTAAGCCCACCAGTTCCGCGTGTAGCTGAAGTGCACGTCGTTCGTTACGTTCGGGGTCACATCTGTCGTCAGACCGGCCGTATACAGCCACGGCTCCTGTGGCTTGGTCCGAATAGCTGCATACTGCCCGGCCGTATCTCCGGGGAAGAACCCGCCGATGTCCCACTGGTTGTCCACCGTGTTTTGCAGCTTATAGTAGTGATAGGTCCCATTGAAGTGCCAGTTCTTGGCAAAGTCATGGTCTATGCGCGCCACGCCAAAATTGCTCGATTCTGGGAGGGAAATGGCACCCTTATATCCGCAGTAATTCAAGCCGTCGCCCTGCGAACAGTCGTTTGGCGTGGGTAGGTATTGCTTCCACAGAGTTTGTATTACTGGGTTAACGCCTAAGCCGCGCGGATCGCAAGGACCAGATGCGCACATCGTCGTCGGAATGCTTGCACCCGGCGTGAAGCCATGTGCAGCTGTGACGTTGCAGGTTACCGATCCGCAGCCGGGATCGACTGTCGCAGTGGGGTTAACGTTGATAGTCATACCGGTATTGAGGCCTGTTTGGATGTGGATGATGCCCGCTTCCAACGACGGCAGCGGGAAGGCACGCTCAAATTCCTCGGCGTTCGGGAAGCGGTAGCCTTCATAGTTGCCGAAGAGAAACCAGTTTCCGCCCAGGAAGTTCGAGTGCGGAATTTCGCCGCCGGCGGATGCGCCGAAGCGGCTGAAATGCGAACTCGGCTGCGCTGTCCCCGTGCTATTGTTGTCCCACGTGTTCGCACCACCAAAGTTGTTGTCCAGATAATATTCATACACCGAACCGTGCAGCGTCTTTGTGCCGCGCTTGGTCACCAACTGTACCTGGCTGCCACCGCCTCCATTGAAGTCCGCTGTCTGGTTGGCCGTTGATATCTTGAACTCTTCAACACTCGCCACCGGTACAGGAACCACCGCCGATGGCGTTGAGCTGATGTCCTGGGTGTGCATGAGACCTGCCCCACCCGCTGTGTCCGACCCAAAGCTCTTGATGTACGTACCATTGTCGCCGCTCATGTCATCGGTGGCATATCCGCCGTCCAACTGGAAGGAGTTTTGGTCCATTGTCTCTCCTCCCGTACTGCCATTGATGTTCTGGCCGGGCGAAAGAATGGCCAAGGTCGAAGCGTCGCGGCCCTGGTTCGGCAGATTCAAGATGATTGCGCCGCTCAGCGTCGTGCCCACCGTCGGCGTTACCGTCTGCAGTTCCGCACCTGGCTGCTCTGTTACCGTCACCGTCGTCGAGACGCTCCCCAATTGCATCTTCGCGTTTTCCGTCAGCTGGAGACCGATCTGTACTACCTGATTGCTGATGACCGTTGACGAAAAACCGGTCTTGGAAACCGTAATATCGTATGTGCCCGGGTCTACGTCAGCGAAAACGTAGCGCCCCTGATTGTCCGTCACCGTCGACCGTGACGTACCCGTTGATTTCAACGTGATCGTCACTGTCGCATTCGGCACGATGGCATTGCTGGCGTCGGTCACGACGCCAACGATCATGCCCGTGCTGGTCGATTGGCCCCTCGCAGTCTGCAACAAAAATCCAAACGCTACAAACACAGCTAGACAAACGCAAATCGAACTGAAGAAACGACGCATACGCATCCTCCGGCGTTCAGCGATAGAGTTTCTTGAAAAAGCGAACCGAGTCTTACTGCTCATCTTGGACAGAACAATGCAAGGTGATTGCCATGCCTTATGGCATGCATTTTCAATGACTTGCTCGGAGGCTCTCTCTTGGTATATGGATTTATGGAAGGGGCCTGCTCGCGCTCGCATCACAAATATTCGGATTCATCTCGGACTTGTTCGAGACGATCGCGAGGGAATCGATGATTACAGTTATGCAAATACGAATTGCGAAAAATCCAAAAATTCGGAATGAAGAGTATGCAGATAATTAGATCAGCCTGAAGTGTTCATGCGAGGGAACCACAGAATTCAAACGATAAGCAAAAACTGTTCTATTGCAGGAGTCAGCGGGAAAGAAACGCTTCGTTGCCGATCCACACGTCGGCTAGCAGTTTAAGGTTTTCACGATATGCCGACGTGACGGCGAATTCTCTTCCGCCCTTCAACCTGACGACATATTTCCCGGCTCCCATAGAGCTGACCGCCTCGATCCACGACCGATTCACGAGAGCAGATCTGTGAATTCGAATAAGACCGTAAGGCTCCAACTTTTTGGCTATCGCTGACAAGGGCTCACGCAGACGAGAGGAGCCAGACTCAAACTGCACGATGGCGTGATTGCCCTCTGCTACGACGCTGAGGACATCCTGCACCTTGATAAGAAGAATTGTGCCTTGGCATTTGATTCCGATCTCAGCCGTTTGCATTTCTCACCTCCCTTTCTTCCAAGAAGAATTAGGGCCTTTGCAAAGCTTTCGCTTTGGTCATCTCGTCTTTCGTTTCTGCAGAAATGGCTGCTGCGTGGCGGTCGAGTCCATTTCGTCAGGCAAAAGACAAAGACTCCCTCGAAGTTCTTCGACGAACCAGACGCGGCGCTTGAAGGCAGCGAAATGACGGTCACCTGCCATATCGAGCCGGCGATTGGACATTCCGGCCAACTCTGTTTCCACCGTCATTTGTCGAGTCGCCTCCCGCGCATTGACACTATGATTTCAAGGTGTCCAGATACTTGCTCAACGCTTCGCCCGCTTGAGTCATCAGTTCAGCGCTTTGCGAATTCTTTGCCGATCCCCAAA
>JASHRL010000197.1 GCA_030037355.1 Candidatus Acidiferrales bacterium
TATTATTATTATCTCGACGCCACGCCGACCAGTTCTTACCTCAAATGCCTTTATAAATATCCCCAAGCCGCGTTTCCTTATGAGCAGTTGGTCGCGGAAAATAAGCGCCGCACACGTTACGATCCTGAATTCGAACTGATCGATACCGGAGTGTTCAAAGAAAATCGCTATTTCGACGTCTTCGTCGAATATTGCAAAGAAGATGTCGAAGAAATCCTGATTCGCATCACTGCGATCAATCGCGGTCCCGATCCCGCGGTGTTGCACCTTCTCCCGACGCTGTGGTTCCGCAATACGTGGGCGTGGGGCGGCCTTGTTCGTGCAGCTCATGCGGAGCAAATTCCTTCGCCGATGGGTACTGCGATTATCGGAGGCGACCAGGCGGATTACGGCAAACGCTGGCTCATCGCCGAGGGCACGCCTGAAATTCTCTTCACTGAGAATGAGACGAACCTGATGCTGCTTTATGGCCTGAAGAACCCGTCTCCTTACGTGAAAGACGGCATCAACAACTACATCGTTCACGGCCAGAAGGACGCCATCAACCCCGCGAAGATCGGTACGAAAGTTGCTGCGCATTATCACGTGCAACTACAGCCTGGCGCGAACTTTTCCATTCGTCTGCGTCTGTCGGACCAATCTCCCGTGCAAGAGCCCGGCGAGTCGCCCCTGTCGGTCGCCGATTTCTTTGGACGCGATTTCGAGTCCACATTCTCTCAACGCATTCGCGAAGCGGATGAGTTCTACGCCTGCCGCGTCTACCACGGCATGAGCGACGATGCCGAAATGGTCCAGCGTCAAGCATTTGCCGGATTGCTTTGGGGTAAGCAGTCGTATCACTACGACGTGAAAACTTGGCTGACAGGCGATCCCGGCCAGCCCGTTCCTTCGCCCGAGCGGCTCAAAGGTCGCAATCACGACTGGACCCATCTCTACACGGCCGACGTTATCTCCATGCCCGACAAATGGGAGTATCCGTGGTTCGCGGCCTGGGATTTGGCGTTCCACTGCGTCGCCATGGCCACGATCGACCCGGATTTCGCCAAAAGTCAACTCGTGCTGTTCCTTCGCGAATGGTACATGCATCCGAACGGACAAATTCCAGCCTACGAATGGAATTTCTCCGACGCGAATCCGCCCGTGCATGCCTGGGCCGCCTGGCGCGTCTACAAGATCGAAGGACGTGTCCGCGGCAAGACGGATCGCCGGTTTCTCGAGCGCGTCTTCCAGAAACTTCTGCTCAATTTCACATGGTGGGTCAATCGTAAGGACCCCCTTGGAAGGAACGTTTTTGAAGGCGGCTTTCTCGGTCTCGACAACATCGGCGTCTTCGATCGTTCCATGCCACTTCCCGGCGGCGGTTACGTCGATCAATCCGACAGTACGAGCTGGATGGCCATGTTCTGCCTCAATATGCTGGCCATGGCCATGGAACTCGCGCGCGAGGACTCCGCTTATGAAGATGTCGCCAGCAAATTTTTCGAGCACTTCGTCTATATCGCTGATGCGATGAACAACATGGGCGGCGAAAAAACGGGCCTGTGGGACGAAGAAGATGGCTTCTATTACGACGTCACGCATTTCTCCGATCACGAACAGGTTGCCATGAAAATCCGCTCCATGGTTGGATTGATTCCGCTCTTTGCCGTGGAGACCTTTGATCCGGAAGACATCGCTCGCCTGCCGGATTTCCAGCGCCGTATGAATTGGTTCCTGCAGCATCACCCGGACGTTCCTGAGCACGTCGACATGACCCAACGGAACGCTAAGGGCTCCCGCCGTTTGCTTCTCGCCATCACCAACAAGCGAAAGATGCTGCGCGTGATGCGCGTCATGCTCGACGAAAACGAATTTCTTTCGCCTTATGGGATTCGCTCGCTTTCGAAATACCACAAGGATCACCCCTTCGTTTTGACGTTGGATGGCCAGCAGCACGTGGTCGACTATGAGCCCGCCGAATCCACTACCGGGCTTTTTGGCGGCAACTCCAATTGGCGCGGGCCCGTGTGGTTCCCTCCGAATTTCCTGCTGATCGAGTCGCTTCAGCGCTATCACTACTACTACGGCGATGATCTCACGGTGGAATGCCCCCACGGTTCTGGCAAGCAATGCACGCTTTGGGAAGTTGCCGCCGAGATCTCGCGTCGTCTCATGAAGATTTTTCTTGCGGACAAAAATGGCATGCGGCCCGTCTATGGAAATGATGAGCTATTTCAGAAAGATCCTCATTGGCGTGACCTCATTTTGTTTTACGAATATTTTCACGGCGAAAACGGCGCGGGCCTTGGCGCGAGCCACCAAACCGGCTGGACAGCGCTGGTATCCAAGCTCATCGAGCAGAGCGGCGACAAACGCTAAGGCGGGATCGCGGCCAGTTCAGCGTGTATTTGTGCATGCTCAACGTCGCTGTGCCAGCCAGTTGGGGACCGAGTGCCGACGAACCGCCGCCCTTCGCGCAGGAGGCGCGGTCTGCATAATGGATTTTACGGATTCGCCTTTCAGGAGCGGCCACCGGCAGGCCGGGATCACTCGTCCACGACTAGGCCGAGGCCCAGCGACACGCGATTGATGTAGTTGAAGAGCGCCACGGTCAGCACGGCCTCGCGCAGTGCAGCCTTGCTCCAGCCCGCGCGCAGCACTTCCTCGGCGTCAGAATCCTCGATGTCCGCCGGCATCTTCGTCAGCTTGTCCGCGAAGCGGAAGAGTATCTTAATCTTCGCATCCACCGGCGCGTCCATATAATTCGTCGCCAGCTTTCGCGCCGTCGGCTTCTCGATCCCGAATTGCCGCAGTACTTCCATATGAATTGCGATGCAATAGGCCGAAGCATTGATTCCACTGACCACCAAACCGATCTGTTCCTTCACAGTGGCCGGAAGCGCTCCTTCGCGCATGATCGCGCCCGTCATCTGCAGTTGCACCTGAATCACCTCGGGCAGTGGCCCGAGAGCCTTGAAAAAATGCGGCAGGAATCCGAAGTTCTTTTCAATCCTGGAATAAATCTCGCGCAACTCAGGACTTGCTTCGTTCACCTCGACTTCATCCACATACGGCATGGAGCACCCCTCCGATTCTTCCCGCTATGATTGCCCGCGTCCGATCCCCGCTGTCAGCGCTCGGAGAAATTGTAACTGAATTTTCATCAGCACAGTTCGCGCAGTAAGCCTCACAGATGTAATAACGCGCGGAAGGGTTGGTCTGGATTTCTTCACCGGCAAAAAACTCGGATTTCACTTTGGGGCTTCTACCAGCTCGATTAATATCCTCTTTCCGTCTGGCGTGCTCGTCAGGAGAAAATTGACCCGCGTGCCGTCCGCGCCCGCCCGCGTTTGGGGATAAATGGCTGCAATCCCGAATCTCGCACGAATCAACTCCGTGGCGCGCTCCACATCCGAAGTAAGGAATTCGACCTGCTGAATTCCTTCCCCCATTTTCGCCAGAAATCGCGCGATCGCCCCCGTACCGCCAGGTTCACGCGTCGTCAGAATGTCCAGATGCGCTCCGTCTCCCGCATCCCATTCGAATTCCATCGCGTCCTGATCTGGCGGAACCTGTGCCAATCGCGGATTGCCGAGAGCCATCCGAACTGCAGAGAAATGTGCTGGCATCACCGCAATTCCAACCGTCGCATCATTCGATAAGAGCTTCGCGATTTCCGGCTCCGCTCTCCATTTCGCAATCGCGCTCTCAGCCAGCTCGCGCCCTCGGCGGAAAAGTTCGCGCGCCGCGCCTTCACGCGCATGCCGCTCGGCCAAAGAAAGCTCTGCGACAAGTCGGGAGATCGAACCGCTCTCTAAGTTCACAATTCCTCGAACCCACTCGAAGATGAGCTACGGTGGAAGTGTACTTGCCATAGAAGGAAAAGCAAAATCAGGAGACGAGATTAAGGGGCTGGTTTCGCGGGAGCCGCGGCATTGTAATTCGAGAGCGCCAGATGCGTCTCCACGCCCGCGCGGATCGTCGTTTGAACATCCCATTTCGCATTCGCGTCGCCCACTTGCGCCTCAACGTCGAGCGACGTAATCCAGTAGTTTCCAGGGGGCACGCCGGTGAACCCCGCATTTCCGTTGACATCCGTTTCCGTTTGCGCCACGTAGTATTTCGACTGCGTGAAATCCATCACCAGCCGCTTGATTGTAGGCCCGCGCGCCTCCTGCTTAGAGTTCCACTGCGGGCTCGGGTTGATCGATTCCAGCGACGAATCCATCCCGTCTTTGCTCTCCGGATGCAGAAGGATGTAACGCTTTACTTTCGCGTGATAGTCATCCATTTCTTTCTTATATTTGTCCGGATCTGTTTTGGCGTCGCTGTCTTTGAATTTCGGCACCGGGAATCCAAAATTCTTATTCGGTACATTCATTGCGAAGTATGCACTCCAGAATTCCGGGATGTTGATGATGTCATCCGGCAGCAAGCTGTCGGTAAAGTCCTGCCCCGTGAGTTCCACCGTGTGATGCTTCTTCATCCAGGCCTTCAGTTCTTTGGAAACTGTAAGTGTATCGATAAAGGTGTTCATGTCCGGCTTTGGCACAGCTGCGTCGGCTTCTCTTTGAATCTCCGCATAGCTCTGACGAAGCAGATAAAATGGCAATCCCCGTACTGGTTCTGCGATCCCGCTGGACGGGGTCAGATGGACTGCAAACGCAACGGACCCTGTTTGCGCGCTGGCGCTCTCTGGCACGGTGATCGGAAGCAGCACGAAGAGAATCCCTGCGCCCAGCGCCGCGTTCCACGTCCTTCTCATGTCGGGTATCCTAGCAGAAGGGCGCGCGCATGATTCACGCCAGTTTTCATCCCTGTGCTGAGATGTGAATCAGGCAGTGCGCTTCGGGAAGCTGGCGCACAAAGACTGAAGCCGAATACGAAAATTTGGGGAGTGAATCAGAAAAAAAGATTAGCGCCAATCAATACAGCCGGAAATCAACTTCGATTTCCATGCGCACCGCAGCAGGGCGTCCGTCGGGGCCGAGGGCTGGTTTGAAGTGATAAATGTCCCGCGCGGCCTTCACGGCCTCTTCGTCAAGACCGTAGCCTAGCCCTTTTGCCACGTGAATGTCCGTCGCGCGTCCGTCAACGCCGATCACAACATCCAACACGACCGCGCCCTGAATTTTCAGTTTGAATCCATCGTCGGAATATTTCGGGTCAGGACAGTAGATGCACACGGGAACCCCGTAACCATTTTCGCCCGCATTGGGTGTTCCTCCACCCACGCCATATCCCTCGCCCTGTCCGATTCCGGCGCCATTGCCATTTCCGATTCCGCTTCCGCTTCCGTTCCCCATCGAATCATTCACGAGCTTCGAAACCGGATCGCCATAATTCGGAAGCGCGGGATTCGGCATGTGAATGTTCGGCGGCACAACGACGCTCGGATCAATCGTCAGTTTCGCGTGCTCGGGTGGCTTTGTAAGCGGGGCGGCAAATTGTGTCGTTGCAAATTTAGGCAACCGCCCGCGCGTCGCCGGGAGATTGTCGGCGCGGCCCCCGCCTCCGCCCGCGCGCTTGTTGCCCATCGTGAGCTTCGGCAAATACTCAGAAATCGGAATCTCTGTGATGTTATTGGAGGCCGCTTGCGTTGGCGGTGACATGAACTCCGGCAGCAGCGGCAAAATGATCAGCACGATAATCACGACGTGCGCTGCAAGCGAGAGCGCCTGCACCCTCGTAAATTGCTGGTTCTTCGACCAAATTTCCGGAACTGGAATCGGCTGGCTCGTCACCTCCAGCGGAGGAAGTTTCCGCGGAGAGATCGCCTCGCGGATGCGCTCCCAGAACATCGCAAACCACCCCTGCGACGTAACCAGCATGTCCGACTGAATTGGCTTCCGCGCCGAAGGTGGCAGCGGCTGCAGCCATTCCTTGAAGTTGTCTTTTAAGCTCGCACCGAATCGCGCTGGCTGAAATGCGCTCGAAGGCGTTCCGCGCGGGACTTTAATCGGCCGTTCGGTGAGGAATTCCTTGACGTTCGAGAGAAAAATCGCCCACCACGACTCGCGTGCTACAGCGATTCGCGAATACTTCAGATTCAGCCGGGGTTCTTCGCCCGTTTGCGTCTTATTCTGCTCTTCCATTTTTCAGCCCAGCAACCGCTCCACCTACACCATCACGCCCCGAAATCAGCTCTCCACTGCTTAGATTCTAAGGGGCTGGAAAGGATGTATGCCCTCCTGCGGCTGACACCTAACTGCTTTTCATTGTACCATATCATGCTCGGCGCAGCGACGCGCTCTTCACGCTAAGATAGCAAAATAGGCTGGGAAAAGGCCCGATGACGAAACTGCTTGACCTCAAAAGCACAATCAATCTCCCACGTACGGATTTCCCTATGAAGGCGCAGTTGCCCTCACGGGAGCCACAGCAGCTCGCCGAGTGGGACCAGTACGGCCTTTACCATCGCATCCTAGAATCCCGTGCCAATTCGCCCCTCTTCGTCTTTCACGACGGCCCTCCCTATCCGACGGGCGACATTCACTTGGGTACCGGCCTGAACAAGATTTGCAAAGACATGGTCATCAAGTCCAAGACCATGGCTGGCTTCCGCGTACCCTATATTCCGGGCTGGGATTGCCATGGCTTGCCCATCGAAACCAAAGTTGAAAAAGATCTCGGCGGAAAAAAGCACAGCGTTTCCGCGGCCGAGTTTCGCCGCTTGTGCCGCGCCTTCGCCACAAAATATATCGATTCCAATCGCCGCGACTTCAAGCGCCTCGGCATCTTCGGCCAGTGGGAATCGCCCTATCTCACGATGGATCATGACCACGAGGCCGTCATCGCCAGCGCCTTCCTCACGTTCTACGAAAAGGGCTATGTCTACAAAGGCTTGAAGCCCGTTTACTGGTGCCTTCACGACCGCACCGCGCTCGCTGAAGCCGAAGTCGAGTATGAAAATCACACCAGCCCGTCGATCTACGTCCGCTTTCAGCTCGCTCAGAACGCCGCCAATGGTGAGAAAATCCCTGCCGCGCTCAAAGGCAGAAATGTCTATGGGGTCATCTGGACCACTACGCCATGGACCATCCCCGCCAGCATGGCGCTCGCTTTCCATCCTGATTTCCAGTACGCCGGCGTTGAGACAGCGAGCGGCGAAATCTATCTCGTCGCTGACCAGCTTCGCCGGAGCGTCGCCGAAGCCTGCGGCTACACTGAATTGAAGGTGGTCGCAATTTTTAAAGGCAGAGAACTCGAAGCCACCGGTCTGAGATTTCGTCATCCGTTTCTGGATCGTCTCGAACCCGCCGTCCTCGCCGATTATGTCACGCTGGATCAGGGAACCGGAATCGTTCACACGGCTCCGGGCCACGGCGCCGACGATTTTCGCACTGGCCAGAAATACGGCATCGAGACCTATGCGCCTCTTGATGACGAAGGGCGCTTCACGGAAGGCCTGCCGGAATACAAAGGCAAGACGGTCTTCGAAGCGAATCCCATCATCATCAATCTTCTCCAATCGCGCGGCGCGCTGCTCGCTCAGGGCAAGCTGCAGCACAGCTATCCGCACTGTTGGCGCTGCCACAATCCTGTGATTTTCCGTGCCACAGAGCAATGGTTCATCGATTTGCAGCACGATGATCTGCGCAAGCATTCGCTCGAGGAGATTCACAAAGTGAAATGGTTGCCCGCTTGGGGTGAAGATCGTTTGAGCAGCATGGTTGCTGAACGCCCTGACTGGTGCATTTCGCGCCAGCGCTTCTGGGGCGTGCCTCTCGTGGTTTTCTATTGCGAGCAATGCGGCCAGCAGTTGAAGGATTTTCGCGCGCTTCGCAATGTCATTTCCTGGTTTGAGAAAGAAGGCGCCGACGCTTGGTTCACTCATTCCGCCGAAGAATTATTGCCTCCCCGCACAAAATGCTCGTGCGGCTCGTCGCGTTTTCGCAAGGAAAAAGACATTCTCGATGTTTGGTTCGAATCCGGCTCGACGAGTCTCGCTGTGCTCAAGGGCGATATGTGGCCCGCCGATGTCTATCTCGAAGGCCCCGATCAATATCGCGGCTGGTTTCAGAGTTCTTTGCTCGTCGCCATGGGCACGCGCGGCCGCGCTCCTTACAGGCAGGTCATCACGCATGGATGGACGCTCGACGCGGATGGCCGCCCCATGTCGAAATCAGCAGGTAATGGCGAGCTTCCGCGCGAAATCTGCGAAAAGTGGGGCGCGGACTTGCTGCGTCTGTGGGTAACTTCACAGGACTATCAGACCGATATGCGCTTCTCCGAAGCCATGATGGTGCAGCTCGCTGAATCCTATCGCAAGATTCGCAACACATTTCGCTTCGCCCTCGGCAATCTCGCTGGCTTCGACCCCGCGCGCGACATGGTTTCCGATGCTGAACTTCTCGAAATGGACGCCTGGATGCTCCATCGCACCGGAGAACTCGTCGCCCAATGCCGTGCGTGGTATGACGCTTTCGAATTCCATCGCGTCTTTCACGCTCTCCACGATTTTATCGTCGTCGACTTGAGCGCATTTTATTTCGACGTCCTGAAAGACCGCCTCTACACATTCGCGCGTCGCAATAAGAGCCGACGCTCCGCGCAGACGGCTATGTACCACATCACCAGCGCGCTCCTTCGCCTCGCCGCGCCCATTCTTGTTTTCACTGCGGAAGAAATCTGGAAACATTTTCCGCGCGTCTCCGGCGACCCCGAAAGCATCCACATGACGCTTTTCCCTGCGCAGCTGGAGCTCGCGCCGCAAGTCGATGACCGCAAGCGTGAAAATTGGGAATCGCTGATGGCCATTCGCGAACAGGTGTTGAAAAAATTAGAGGAGGCGCGCAACGCCAAAGTCATCAACAGCGCTCTTGAGGCCAAGGTCGAGATGCGCGCCCATGGCAAGACCCTCGACCTTTTGAAAAACTACTCCTCCTGGCTCCCGCAAATCCTCATCGTTTCGCAAGTCCGCGTCGGCGCCTCAAACGGGACTGCCCCTGCTTCCGCATCTGCAGCTTCTGGGCCTGTCGACGAAATCGAAATCGCCCGCGCTGACGGCAAAAAATGCAACCGCTGCTGGAACTATTCCGTCCACGTCGGCGAAAGCTCCGATTACCCGACAGTCTGCGAACGCTGCCTCGCTGCCATCGCGGAGATCGAACGCACCCAGGATAGCGCGGTCGGGAGCCGTTAGCTTATGGCCTCTTCTCGCAGCATCGCCTGGCGCTGGTTGATTTTGATCGTTGCCGCCGTCCTCGCAGCCGATCAGTTCTCCAAGCACGCAATCGAAAAATACACTTCGATGGATTATCTTCACACCGTCATCCCTGGCCTGCTGAATCTGACGCACACTTATAATCCGGGCGTCGCCTTCAGTCTTTTTGCCAACTCCCATTCCCCGACCGTGCGTTTGTTTCTCGTGTTTTTTTCCGTCGTCGTGATTCTTTTTCTGATCTGCTTGCTCGCCGCGGAACGCGCCGGCGGCCGCATGGGGCAGATCGGCATGGCCATGATCTTGGGTGGCGCGATCGGCAATGTCCTCGACCGCCTCATGCGCAATGGCGTCACCGACTTCATCGACTTCCACATCTATTCTCACCATTGGCCTACGTTCAATATCGCCGATTCCTCCATCGTCATCGGCGCTGCGCTGGTTTTATTGGAACTCTTCCGCGATTGGGGGCGTAGTAGTAAGAGTCAAGGAGCCTGACGATGCATCCCCTTTTGGGGACAATCCCAACGCCCTGGGGCCCGCTCCCCATCTACTCTTATGGTGTCCTCGTTGCCTCAGGTGTTCTTATCGGTCTTTGGTACGCCCGCTGCTATGCGAAGCGCGTCGGCCTCGATCCGGACCGTGTCTGGAACCTCGGCATTTACATGGTGCTCGTCGCGCTCGTCGCCGCGAAGCTCTGGTACATTCTCGCCGACGCTGGCTACTATTCCCGCCACGCCTCCGAAATCTTCACTGTCGCCACATTGAAATCCGGCGGGACATTTTATGGCGGTGTCATCGGCGCCAGTCTTGCCGCGCTCCTCTATGTCCATTTTCAGCGCATCCCGCTCTTGCCTCTCGCGGACAGTTATTGCGCCGGATTGCCTCTCGGCCATGCGATTGGCCGCCTCGGCTGTTTCGCCGCCGGCTGTTGTTACGGCAAGCCGACTTGGCTCCCTTGGGGCGTCGTTTTCACCAGCTCTAAAGCCGCCGAAATCGTTGGCACGCCACTGAATATTCCTCTTCATCCGACGCAGCTTTACGAATCGTCGGCCGAATTCGTAAATTTTCTGATTCTGGTTTTCCTGGCTCGCAAGCAGCGCTTCAAAGGCGAAATTTTCGCGGGCTATTTTCTTCTGTACGGCTTCGAACGTGCCGTGATCGAATTTGTTCGCGGCGATCCGGGGCGCACTTTGCTTCTCCGCGGCAGGTTTTCATTGATGCAGGTCGTCAGCGTCGTGATGATTGTCATCGGCGTCTGGGTTTGGCGCCGAGGCGCAAGGCTCGCGCGCCGTGCTCACACGGTGGCGCACGCCGCTCCTGCGGAGGCGCACAATTAGCTTTCGCAATTCCTATCGCGACCGGCCCGTAACTCCGAGAATGACGCCTGAACAAGAAAAGACGATATCCGAGCCGCTTGCAGACGAAGAACCGGACGCTTCGTCACCTTCCGCTCGACTCGCCCAACGCCTCAAACTCACGGCAAGCGCGGACGACGCAGGTCAGCGTCTCGACCGTTTCCTCGCTACGCAGCTTCCCGACCTCAGCCGCACGCGCGTGCAATCTCTCATCGAGCATGGCCATGTGCGCCTCAACGGCAGTTCCGCGAAGCCTTCGCATCGCATCGAGATCGGCGACGACGTTGTCGTCGAGATTCCGCCTGCTCCGCTACCCGAGGCTCGGCCCGAAGCCATTCCGCTGGAAATCCTCTACCGTGACGATGATGTCGCCGTTGTCAACAAGCCCGCGGGAATGATTGTTCATCCCGGCGCCGGCGTGAGAACTGGCACGCTGGCCAACGCCCTCGTTCACGAATTCGGCGCGGGCGCTTCGCTTTCTTCGCTTGGCGGTGAGTCGCGGCCGGGAATCGTTCATCGCCTCGACCGCGAAACCTCCGGCGCGCTCATCGTGGCGCGTAATAATAAAGCTCATCGCATTCTTGTCGACCGGTTCCGCAACCGCGAAATCGAAAAAACATACCTCGCGCTGGTCCACGGCAAGCTCAAAAGCGATTCCGGCCGCATCGAGCTGCCCATCGCCCGCGATCTTCATCGCCGCATTCGCATGACCACTCGCCGCCGCGAAGGCCGCGCCGCTCGTACCGATTTTCGCGTTCTTCTGCGCCTCGATGGCTTCACGTTTCTTGAAGCTGACCTTCACACGGGCCGAACACACCAGATTCGCGTTCATTTTTCCGCGCTTGGACATCCGGTTGTTGGTGACACGCTCTATGGTGCGCCCCGCGAATCCAAAGTCGGCTCCAAGCTCCTTCCGGTTCTTGACCGCAATTTTTTGCACGCCTTCCGAGTCCGTTTTCTGCATCCAATAGCCCGGATGCCAATCGACGTCCACGCGCCGCTGCCTCGCGAGCTGGCCGATTATCTTCGTGAGCTCGGTGGCATTGCCGGAGCCGGTGCGGATTCGATTGACGCTGTGCTGAAGCCGTACCTATAATTGAATTTCATCGTGCGCAAAGCTTTCAAAATTTCGCTTGCTGCCTTCACGTTTCTTTTGCTTGCCGCGGCTGCTTCCGCGCAGCAGACTCAGTTGCCGCCACCGCAGCAGGGGCCGCCCCCAAGAACGGTCATTCCTGTGCGATTGGTTCACCTCGTCGCCGCCGTCACCGATCGCCGGGACCAGTTCGTCACCGATCTCACGAAGAGCGATTTTTCTGTTTCGGAGGATGGCAAGAAGCAGGACATCACTTATTTCGCGCGGCAGGCCGATTTGCCTCTGCGTATCGGTGTTCTCCTCGATACGTCCAACAGCATTCGCGAGCGCCTGCATTTCGAGCAGGATGCAGCCATCGATTTTCTCTACAACGTCGTTCGCCGCAATCGCGACCAGGCTTTTGTAATGACCTTCGATAACGAACCGGAAGTCGTTCAGGACTACACGGACGACGTCGGCGAATTGAGCGAGGTGATTCAGAAGCAGAATGCCGGCGGCGGCACCGCATTGAACGACGCGATTTTCGCCGCCAGCCAGAAACTCGTCAGTGCTCCCTTGGCCCCGGGCCCGGATCCCGATATCCGCCGCGTTCTCATCGTCATCAGCGACGGAGACGACAACCTCAGCGACCATCCTCTAAGCGACGCCATTCAGATGGCCGACCGCGCCGGCGTCTCCATCTACGCCATCAGCTCCAATAACGACTGGACAACGACGGACGGCACCAGCGCAGTGAAAGCGATAAAATCCGAGGGCGATAAAATTCTTAAGGAATATGCCGACGAAACAGGCGGCCGCGTTTTCTACCCGTATCATGTTGACGACCTCGCCCAGTCGTTCCTCGACATCGGAACCGAATTGCGCAGCCAGTACCTCATCGGCTACGCGCCGCCATATCCCACGCTCGATGGGAAGTTCCACACGGTCGATCTTCGCGTTGATCGCAAGGGTCTGACGGTCCGCTCGCGCAAGGGCTATTTCGCTATTGCTCCGGTCGCTTCCATTCCCGGCCAGCAGGGCGCGGGCGCATCTCCACAGAAGTAGTTCGACCGCGCTTCTTCAGCCCGGCGAATCCGCTGCCCTGAGTTTCTTCGGATTGTTGTTACTCGTTGGCGCTGGTTGGTGCGTAATAGCCCGCGCGCGTCAGCGTGCGAAGGTCTTTGTCAGTGGTTTCCACTTTGATCTTGCGGAACGTCCCATCCGCTTTCGTATTCGATGGATAGTACGCGACGATGTACTGGCTGCGAAGCTCCTGCGAAATTTCGTCGAAAGCCTTGTCCAGATCGTTGTTATTACGAATCGAAATCACGCGCCCACCGGTTTGGTTCGCCATCTCACGCGCCACCGCGCCGCCCATGTACATCTGCCCGCTCAAGAAATACCCAGTGCGCTCAGCGATCAGCAGCACGTGAATCACTGTGTTCGCGTTTTGCGCCGCCAGAATCGCATCCTTTTCCGTCTCTGTGCTCCCCTCGTCTTGTGCGTCCGTCAGTATGATGAGCGCCTTCCGCCCCGCCTCTTCCGGCATTTTTTCATTGCATACGCGGTAGATCGCATCGTAGAGCACGGTCCCCGGAGTGGGTTGACTCGTGGGACCCAAGATAACCGGCGCATAGATTTCCGCTTTTTCGATGGCTTGTTGCAGCAATTCCTGGTCGTCCGAGAAGTCCGCCAGCATGTGCACTTCGGCGTCAAACGACACTGCCATCGCCAGATCGCCCTTCTTCAAAATATCCCGCACAAATCGGTCCGCCGTTTGCTTTTCCGAGTCCAGCAGGTTTTGCTGGCTTCCGCTCGTGTCGATCATCATCGCCAGCGTGATCGGATCGGTCATGTCCTTCGAGAAAAACGCGATCTTCTGCTCCACGCCATCTTCGTAAACATGGAAATCGTTTTGACCCAGGCCCTGGATGATCGCGCCGTGCTTGTCGCGTACCGTCACGTAGAGCCGCACCAACTTCACTTGAATCCGCGTCGTTCCCGTTTGCGGCAGTTGGCCGCTCTGGTCGGAGCCTTTCGGTTTCTTAACCGGAATTTGCACCGGAATCTGCGGGTCAACGCCCGGCGCTGTCGCCGTCCGCGACGCGGCCCACGCAATTTCCGTCCCGTGCATCCAAATCTGCGGAGCGGCCAAAGCCGCCAGCCCGATGAGAATCGCCGCAGCCCACGCGGTTCGCGCGGCAATTGTTTGCGGAATCGTTGTATACTTTCGAAGGTTCTTCATCGCGGATATTTCGATGCGGCTTCCCTCCGAACGGATGCGTCTGGCTGCCGGGATAGTTTGCCGCACTCTGCGGGCCGCGTCCATGAGGAACTTGAGCCAAAGGGGTGAGAATGACGAGGCGATGCCTGGCGCTGCT
>JASHRL010000017.1 GCA_030037355.1 Candidatus Acidiferrales bacterium
TGGTGATTCAGGACAATCGCTACGATCGTTGCAGCGCCGATCGTGGCGCCAAAAAAAAGAACAATCAATCCCTTACGGCGTCTTGCAGAGCGATTTTGATTCTGCTTCTGACTCTGGTCCTGGCTTTGATCCGAAGGAACCATGTTCACGGCGATTGCGGAGCCGGAAGGAATCAAACGCGTCGCGCCGTCGTGGCCCGTAGTCACGAGGAGATCACCGTTCTCCGAGCCGATGATTGCTGAAGTTGAAGACGTAAAGTAGACGTAGCCGGAAGCAGAGGGTGAATTCGCAGGGCGGATCGTGGCGTCGTAAAGCAAACCCTGAACCGTCGTTTGCGCCGTGCTGCGAAACTTGACTGTGCCCTCGGACACATCGAAATCGATGGGAGCGTTGGAGGCACTCGGAGTCGGGGTCTCTTTGCTGACCTGAACTTGCGTATCCCCTCCGAGAAGAATCCCCGCGCCACCAGGAAGGGTCAGCCAGGCATCGCCTTTTTCGCCGGTCTGCACGGTATCGCCATCGTAGATGTTGGTGCCTTCAGCGAGAGAAATGCCGCGAACGGAGGCAGCTTGGCTATTCGTGACCGTTGCGACGACCGCAGGATTTCCCCAAAGAGGAAGGGCAACGAGGGCGGCGACTCCGACAGCGAGAGCTTGGCGAAGAATATTCAAAACAGTGGAAGATTGATCGGCCGGCTTACGCATTTCGCTTACTCCGTGAAGCCATGAGCAAAGTAAAATTCATTTCGCCGGGCTCATTACAGGCTAACAAAATGTGCGATGGTGTCAACGAAGAAAAAGTCAGAATGCAGCGAATGTTTAAGCGCAGGGAGAGTTCTAGCGAAAAAGAGACTGAAAGGCCTCTTTCAAATCCGAATGGCGAAATTGGTAGCCACTGGATTGCAATTTTTGCGGAATGACGCGCTGGCTGGAAAATAGCAGTGCGTCGGCCATTTCGCCGAGCGCGAGGCGAAGCACGGGGCGCGGCGCAGGAAAAAGCGCCGGGCGATGCAGAGCGCTCCCGAGAATGCGTGTGAAATGGGAGTTGGTGACTGGGTTTGGGGAAACGGCGTTCACGGGACCGCTGAAAGAATTTTTTTCTATGGCAAAGCGAATGACCGAGACGACTTCGTCAAGCGTGAGCCAGCTCATCCACTGGCGGCCGTTGCCCAGGCGTCCCCCGAGGCCAAGACGAAATGGAGGAAGCATGCGCTTGAGCGCGCCGCCATTCGCGGCCAGGATGATGCCAAAGCGCAGCGATACCGTGCGGATGCCGGATTCCTCCGCTTGTTCGACCTCAGATTCCCAGTCGCGGCAGATCTGAGCGAGAAAATCATTGCCGGGCAAGGACGATTCGGTGAGGATTTCGTCTCCGCGATTGCCGTAAAAGCCGACTGCGGACGCGGAAACGAGGACGCGCGGCTTGCGCTGCAATTTCTTCAGGCCGGCGACAAGATGTCGCGTGGCGTCGACGCGGCTGCGACGAAGAATCTCCTTGCGCGCAGGACTCCAGCGGCCCCCGGCGATGGAAGCTCCGGCGAGATGAACAACAGCTTCGGCCCCCTCCATAGCTGCAAGGTCGATCGAACCCGTCGGTGGTTCCCAGCGAATGCTTTCCGATGCAGGCCCAGGCAGCGACGGCGAACCAGAACGGACCAGCCGCGCGATCATGTGATTATCGGACCGAAGGGAATTGACGAGAGCGCTCCCGACGAGTCCGGATGAGCCTGAGACGATGATTTTCACGCAGCGCTCCTTCGACAAAACTGGAGGTGCAGCGATCGGACATTTCTACGTTACGTGGAGTCGGGGAGGGCGTCAAGGATGCCCCCGGAGCGGAATGAGCGCGCAACGAGCGGAAAGATAGCCGGAGGTTGTGCGGAGGGATAGAATGGGACTATGCAGGTGCGCGTGCTTTTCTTTGGACAATTGAAGGAGATCGTGGGGAGTGGAGAAGCGACGTTTGAAGTTTCCGAAGGAGCGCGCGTAGAGGATTTGTTCTCGATCTACGCACAGCAATTTCCCCGGTTGAAAGGATTTCGCGAATCGGTCGCACCAGCAGTCAATCAAGAATACGCGGCGTGGGGCACGGTGCTGCGCGCAGGAGACGAAGTTGCACTGTTGCCGCCGGTGAGCGGCGGGTAGGAGACGAAGATCGCCGAAGATATCTATCGGATTGTGCGCGCGAAGATTGCGACGAGCGAAATTGCGGCAGAGTTGAAACGGCCTGAGGACGGCGCGCTGGCGCTCTTTGAAGGCATTGTCCGAAACCATTCGCGCGGGAAGCAAACGCTGTACCTCGAATACGAAGCGTATGAAGCGATGGCGCTGGCGAAAATGCGCGACATTGGCGCACAAATGAAGGTGCAGTTTGCAATCGACCGGCTGGCGATGATCCACCGCCTCGGGCGGCTCGAAATCGGCGAGACCAGCGTCTTGATCGCGGTAAGTGCGGCGCACCGAGGAGCGGCGTTTGATGCCTGCCGGTATGGAATCGACACTCTGAAACAGATCGTACCCATTTGGAAGAAAGAGTATTTCGCGGACGGGGGCGTCTGGGCGGAGGGCGCGAAAGTTTCCGCGGAAGCCTTTTCTCCCGAAAGCACATCTACTCCATAAATGAGCCGGTGGACAACAATCCTTGCGGCCAGCGCGGCCGCTTTTTTCATGCTTGCGGTTGCCCCAGCAACAAGAGCGCAAGCGGATCGCCGAATCCGCGTAGAGACGGATTTGGTCAGCGTGCCAGCGACAGTGCTGGACTCGACGGGGAAGCCTATTGCGGATCTGCCGGAGTCGGCGTTCAAACTCGATGAGAACGGGGTGGAGCAGAAAATCGCGAGATTCGAAACGCAAACGAACCGGCCGCTCGAACTGGCGCTCATGGTGGACTCGAGCATGAGCACGACGATGGAGATGAAGTTTGAAAATGAAGCGGCCGCGCGATTCATTAAGCTGGTGGTGCATCCTGGCGACTTGCTTGGGGTGTTCGAGTTTTCTGATGACGTGACGGAGCTTTCGGCTGGCTTTTCCTCAAATGTTTCGAAGTTGCAGTCGGCGACAGAGAGGATTTCGCCCGGAGGGGGGACATCGCTTTACGATGCCATCGTGCTTGGAGCGGGAGAACTCGAAAAGTTGCCGGAGCAACGACGGCGAGTCATTGTGCTGGTGACGGATGCGGGAGAAACGACGAGCCGTTCGTCGTACGAGATGGCGCGCCGATCGGCGATTCAATCGGAGGCGCTGCTTTACACCATTCTGATACGTCCAGTGAAAAATGAGAATGGCCGGAACACCGCCGGCGAGCATGCCATCGAGACGATTATGGAATCGACGGGAGGTGCCGTCTATTACGCCGACGCGATGAATCAGTTGGACGCGATGTTTCAACAGATCAGCCGCGAGCTTCGCACACAATACTTGCTGAGCTATTACCCTGTGCCGAAGGATAAGCCGGGAACGTATTGCCGAATCGAATTGGACGTTTCCGGCGGGCCATACACGTTGCATTACCGACAAGGATATCTGGCGACGGGAACACAGGGAGAAGAATGAACAACAGCGGGCCAAGCCCAAACGATTTTCTGGAAGTGGCCGTCGAGGCCGCGCGAAAAGGCGGAGCGATCATCGCGGAGGCAATGGACCTCCCGAAAAATGTCGCGTACAAGACCGAAGTCGACCTGGTGACCGAGACGGATAAGAAATCGGAAGCTGCGATTGTCGAGTGCCTGCGGAAGTATTTTCCGCAACATGCCATTGTTGCGGAAGAAGGAGGCATCTCCGGGCCAGATTCCGCGGCGAAGTACAAATGGTACGTTGACCCGCTCGATGGGACGACCAATTTCGCGCACGGCTATCCGGTTTTTGCCGTGTCGATAGGCCTCTTCGAGAACGGCCAGCCACTCGTTGCGGCGATTTGCAATCCGGTAACGCGAGATACCTTCACGGCGACGCGTGGCGGCGGAGCGTATCGAAACGAGAAGCAGATTCATGTCTCGAAGGTGGAAAAGCTCGCGAAAAGCCTCGTCGCCACAGGATTTCCAACACACAAGCGCGTGCAGAATCCGAACATTCATTATTATTGGGAATTCACACTGCGGTCGCATGGCGTCCGGCGCGCCGGAGCGGCGGCATTGGACTTATGTTCCGTCGCGTGCGGGCACTTCGAAGGTTTTTGGGAATTTGGGCTGAAGCCCTGGGACACGGCAGCGGGAATGTTGTTGGTGCAAGAGGCGGGAGGCGTGGTTTCCGATTTTGCTGGACGGCCATACACGCCGGGAGGCCCACAAATTCTGGCGTCGAATGGCCTCGTGCATGAGGAAATGCGCGAATTGGTGAGCGAGATCGCTACGATGAAACCCGATGCGGCCACCTTTGTTCCGGGGTAGTTTCGTCGCAGAATGGAGCACTTTCGGGGATTTAATTCCGCAATCGAGAGGAGTTGCACTAACGTACAGGTAATCCGGCGCGCACTCGCCGGGGAATTGCGGCTTTACTCTTACGAGCGACGAGTGGTAGCCTGCTGATTCGCGGCAGTTTTCTGAGGAGAGCATGTCTTACGCTCACGCGTTAGAACAACCCAGGCGTCGTCCGAATTTGGCGGATCCCTGGCATCGGCTGACGGGCCGCTGGCACAATGGCGGTGTCGAGCAATATTCGCTGGGCCAATCGCGTGGCATGCATAAACTGCGACGGCTGCGGTTCCGCGGCGGTTTCGAAGTCACGGAACACCGCATGGACCTGGAAAATCTTCCTGATGCCTTTCGTGGCTTCCGCATCGTTCATCTCACCGACATCCATTATGGGCTCTACTTTCCGGCAGAGGCGCTCGCGTCGCTGGTGGAAATGACCAACGAGCTGGAGCCGGATCTGGTGGCCATCACCGGAGATTTTGTAACGCGGTCGCGGAATTACATCGAGCCCGTTGCGGAAATCCTGAGCGGGTTGCGGGCGAGCGAGGGCGTCTATGCTGTGCTGGGAAACCATGACTTTCGCGTAGGCCCGGCGGAAATCACCAACGCCCTTGAGCGGCATGGAATCGACGTCATGCGCAACCAGCACACATCTCTTCGGCGCCGCGGGCAGAGATGCTATCTGGCAGGAATCGATGATTATTATTACCGCGCCGACCTGACGAAAGCTATGCGCGGCATTCCGCAAGGAGCGCCAACGATCCTGCTTTCGCATAACCCGAGCATTATCGATGACGCCGCAGAAATGAAGATCAGCCTGGTGCTCTCCGGACACACGCATGGAGGGCAGGTCCGTCTGCCGCTGGTCGGCTGCCTCTACGGACGCTCCGAGGAGCGGATGCGATTCAAGAAAGGCCGAGATTCCCTCGGCGCGACGCAGATTTACGTAAGCCGTGGCATCGGCACGGTCGTTCTGCCGGTGCGCTACGGATGTCCTTCCGAAATTCCTCAACTTGTCCTCGAACCGCATCGGGAGTATGCCACCCGATCCGCGATTGCTGATGGCTGGCTCTTCGCCCGCCCTCATGCGCGCAGTTGATCTGATCCGCAAAAAACGGGACGGCGGGGAGCTGACCCGCGATGAAATCGCTTTCCTTGTCGATGGCGCAGCGCGAGGGACTGTGCCCGATTATCAGCTTTCGGCATGGCTGATGGCGGTCACATGCCGCGGAATGTCGCGCGCGGAGACCGCTCTGCTCACGGAAGCAATGCTGGGGTCGGGCGAAGTGATGGATTTCTCCGCCCTTGGTGCGGCTAAGGTTGATAAACACTCGACCGGCGGCGTTGGCGACAAAACCTCCTTGGTGGTCGCGCCGGTGGTTGCGGCGGCTGGATTATATGTTCCGATGATCAGTGGCCGAGGGCTCGGGCACACGGGAGGGACTCTCGATAAATTGGAAGCAATCCGCGGATTCCGCGTCGATCTTTCGCTCGCCGAGTTTCGGGCGGCGTTGGAGGCTTGCGGATGCGCATTCGGAGGCCAGACGCCGGAAATCGCGCCTGCAGATAAACGTCTCTACGCGCTACGCGACGTGACAGCGACAGTGGAGAGCCCGGCGCTGATCTGTGCGTCGATTATGAGCAAGAAGCTCGCCGAGGGGATCGACGCGCTGGTTTTCGACGTGAAGGTCGGCGATGGCGCGTTCATGAAAAGCGAAGGCGAAGGCGTGGCGCTCGCGGAGTTGCTCGTCGACACCGCGAAACGCGTGGGCAAGCGCGCTGTGGCGTTGATTACGGATATGGATAAGCCTCTCGGGCGAAAAATCGGGAATGCGCTGGAAGTGGAAGAAGCGCTCGAAGTTTTACGCGGGCGCGGGCCGGATGATTTGTGCGCGCTTTGCGTGGTGCTCGCCGCGTGGATGATTTTTCTGGGCGGGCGTTCAGCGAGCGTTGAGGAAGGGAAGAGGCTTGCAGAAGAAATGATTGCGAGCGGACGGGCTCGTGATACATTTCGGCGGGTCATCAAGCAGCAGGGCGGCGATGAGCGGGTTGTGGATGACCTGACGCGACTGCCGCGCGCGCGAGGAACGGAAATTATGCGAGCCAGGAACAGTGGATTCGTAACGCGCATGGCCTGTGAGCGAATCGGCCGGGCGAGCGTCGTATTGGGCGGCGGACGAGAAAAGAAAGAGGACGCGATCGATCCGGCGGCGGGCGTTGTGGTTGAGAAGAAAATCGGGGATGCCGTTCGGGCCGGCGAACCGCTCTGCGCCGTGCATTACAACGCAGAGGAACGGCTCGGGGAAGCGCTGCAAATGTTGGAAACGAGCTTCGTGATTGCCGCAGAAGCGCCCCAGCGAACTCCGCTGATTCGCCGAATTGTGGGCGCATAAACAGGAGCAATTTTCGAGGAGCTTCGGGGGAAGAATGCATCGCGACTGGATTGGCATTCTGGGCATGCTGACAATCCTCGGGCTGGCCTACCTTTTTTCCACAAATCGAAGAGCGATCCGGTTGAAAACTGTCGGGTGGGGCCTGGCGCTGCAAATTGGTTTTGCGTTTTTCGTCCTCGACACGGATATTGGCCGCAATCTTTTCGGCTATATCGGCGCGGCAGTGAACAAGCTGCTGGATTATTCATATTACGGATCGACGTTTGTTTTCGGCGAGCTCGGAAAGAAAAGCTCGCACCTCGGCATGTTCTTCGCTTTTCAGGTCCTGCCCACGATTATTTTTATCGCCGCGCTTTTTGCTTTGCTCTACTACTACGGAATCATGCCCTTCATCGTGCGGCAAGCGGCGAAGGTGATGACTCGACTGATGGGCGCCAGCGGCGCGGAATCGCTGAACATCGCGGCGAGCATTTTCATGGGGCAGACAGAAGCGCCGCTGACGATTCGGCCGTTCCTGCCGGAAGCCACGCGCTCGGAACTGATGACCATCATGACCAGCGGCATGGCGCACGTTTCCGGCGGAATCATGGCCGCGTATATCGCGTTTGGAGTCGATGCGAAGCATTTGATCACCGCCGTGATCATGACCGCGCCAGGGACGCTGTTGCTCTCGAAAATGCTGGTTCCCGAGACGGAGACTCCAATTACAGCGGGACGCGTGGAAATGGGCGTGATTGAAAAAGATCCGAACGCGCTGGGAGCTCTCTCGCGCGGGACAATTGACGGATTGCATCTCGCCTTGAATGTGGCGGCGATGTTGATCTCCTTCATTGCGCTCATTTATTTGTGTGACGGAATTCTTGGCGGGTTGCACAACTGGCTCGCGCCGCACGGGCTGACACATTTTCCGTCGAGCCTCGAGCAAGTGTTCGGCTGGGTGCTGTCGCCGATCGCGTGGTTAATCGGCGTGCCCTGGCGCGATGCAGGTCACATCGGAAGCCTGCTGGGAACGCGGATGGTGCTGAATGAATTGATTGCGTATGGGCAGCTCGGGCCGATGAAAGCTGTGCTGGATCCGCGGTCGTTCACGATTGCCACATACGCGCTCTGCGGGTTTGCAAACTTCAGTTCGATTGGGATTCAAATTGGCGGAATCGGAGCGCTGGCGCCAAATAAAAGAGACGAGCTGGCGCGGCTGGGGCTTCGCGCCATGTTCGCGGGAACAATGGCAAATTTGATGTCTGCGTCCATTGTGGGGATCATGCTGAAGTGAGCGCCAGAGCGGGAACGAAAACAGATCAAGGCGGTGAATTCGCACGGTCAGAACGCGCGGCAAAGTTCATTCGTTCGAAGACGAAGTTGCGGCCGAAGGTTGCAGTTGTCTTGGGTTCAGGGCTCGGCGCGTTTGCTGATGATCTGAAAGATGCAATACGTATTCCCTACGAACGAATCCCGGGTTTCCCGCGTTCGACGGCGATTGGACATGCCGGAAACCTGGTCATCGGCAAGGCTGCTGGAATCCCGGTCGCAGTCATGCAGGGACGTGTGCATTTTTATGAAGGGTATTCGCTTCAGGACGTGATTTTTCCCGTGCGCGTTCTGGGCAGGCTCGGAATTCGCGCTGTGGTTTTGACAAACGCAGCAGGCGGAATCAATCTAAGTCTCAAGCAAGGGGCGTTTGTTGTCCTGCGCGACCATATTAACTCGCAGGGATCGAATCCGTTGGTCGGGCCAAATGACGAACGATTCGGGCCGCGGTTTCCTGATATGACTGAGGTATACGCCAAGGGATATCGTGAAATTGCAGTGAAAGAAGCGCAGCGCTTGGGTCTGCAAGTTTCCGAAGGAGTTTACGTAGCGCTGACCGGGCCCAGCTACGAAACGCCGGCGGAGATCCGCTGTCTCCGAACGCTCGGCGCGGATGTCGTGGGGATGTCCACCGTGCCGGAAGCCATCGCAGCGAGGCACATGGGCATCGAAGTGCTTGGCATCTCTTGCGTGACGAACATGGCTGCGGGAGTGCTGGAGAATCCGCTTAATCACGAAGAGGTGCTGGAAACGGGCGATCG
>JASHRL010000198.1 GCA_030037355.1 Candidatus Acidiferrales bacterium
GGCCCGCTGATTTGAAGCACCTTTACAAGCTCATCGCGAATCAGGTTGGCGATTTCCGTTTCCTCAGATTGAACGAGATCTGGATCCAGTGCGCCTCCTGCAAAACTGGTCATCAGCACCGTTCCGCTCGGCGCGCGTCCAGCGAAGAGAGAAGAGTTCCAGACGGTGCCGAGAGTTCTCATCTTTTCGCTGCGAGGCACGAGGAAGCCAAATCCATTGAGCGCATGCCCGACGTGTTCGCGACGATATCCCTCCGAAACGACTGCCACGGGGGCATAGGGCATTCCCGCTAGAGTTGTCGCAAGCGGCTCGGAAAGCCTCTGCGTCAGCCGAGAGGCTTCGTATGCAGGCGTTGCGAGGACAATCGCATCGGCGTGTAATGTCCCCCCCTGACTGAACTCCGAACACTCCATTCTCCAGCCAGGACCGTCACTGCTCCGCGCAATGGATTTGACGGCCACTTGTGTGGCGAGGACTTGACTCAGTTTTGCCGCTATCGAAGCGAGCAAGCTGCCCATTCCGCGCTTGAATCCCGCAAGAGTTGGCCTTTCGCGTGGAGCATCGCCGCTCTTGCGTGATTTCATCGCGCCGCGCAATACACTGCCGTATTCTTCCTCCCACTGGGCCATTGTCGGAAATGTACTGCGGAGGCTCAATTTCTCGGGATCGCCAGCAAATACGCCTGATACGAAAGGTCCGGCAAGATGCTCGAGGATCTCCGTGCCGAATTTTCTCCGAACAAAATCCGCAAGCGACTCATCCCCGGTGGGCGGCTTCGAATGCTTCAGAGCTTCCCCGAATATCCGCGCCTTTGAACCCACGCTGAGAAGGGAAGTCGTCAGGATAGAAGGAGGTGACATGGGAGCTGGACGCAGCTTGCCCCCGAGCAATACATATCGCGGTGTCTGCGGCGGCGCTTCGAGAATTTCATCTTCGAATCCAATCGAACGAATCAATTCGCGCAGTTCGGGCGTGATCTGAAAACTTTGTGGGCCAGCCTCGAGTAGGAACCCGCCTTGCTCGACGGTTGAAATCAAACCACCAGGCTTGTTGCTCGCCTCAACGATGCGAACGCTGACACCCGCTTCCGCGAGCCTCAGGGCGCATGCCAATCCGGAAATTCCCGCTCCAACAACGATTGCGTGGCGTGTCGAGGTCATGAGCGCGCTGCAGAGTTCGCACACATATCAGAGCGTCTTCGAGAAAAGCGGCCGCGCATCCATTTTCTGCTCGCGGAGGTAGCGGTCGAAGGGCATAGCAAGATTGCGAATAAAAATGCGGCCAAGCGGAGTCACGAGGATTTGATCCCGGTCGAAAATCACAAGCCCGTCGTCGCGCATCGCCTCGAGCTCACGAATTTCATTCGAGAAATAATCGTCAAATCGGATTTGGAAATTCTCTTCAATCTCTGGTTTATGAATCACGGCGTGGCACAAAAGCCTGGTGATGACTTCACGGCGCAGGATATCATCCGCATCCAGCCGGTAGCCCCGCATCGTCGCGGTGCCGCGCTCCGCAATGCTGGATCGATACGGATCGATGCCACGGTCATTTTGCGCATAAGCCGCGCCGATGCTGCTGATCGCGCTCACGCCCATGCCGTAGAGGTCAGCGCCCGCCTTTGTCGTATAGCCCTGGAAGTTCCGATAAAGCGTGCGCTCTCGCTGTGCCACTGCAAGCTCATCCGACGGCCGCGCAAAGTGGTCCATGCCAATGTAGACGTAACCCGCCTCGGTGAATTTGCGGATACCTACTTTGAAGATGTGAAACTTCTCCATCCCTTCAGGAAGGTGGCCTTGAAAAGAGCCTTGTTGTTTTCGAAGCCATGGAACATGAGCGTAACTGAACATGGCGATGCGGTCGGGGCCGATTTGCAGCACTTTTTCGATGGAATCCCCAAACGATGCCGCGGTTTGATACGGCAATCCGTAGATGAGATCGACGTTGATGCTGCCAAATCCAAGCTCGCGCGCGGCGAGAATCAAATCGCGCGTCAGCTCATAAGGTTGTATGCGATTGATCGTCTTTTGCACCTCTGGCGTGAAATCCTGAATGCCCATGCTGAGGCGGTTGAATCCCAGCTTTCGCAGTGTTTCCAGATGCGTGCGCGAGGTCACGCGCGGATCGACTTCTACGCCGATTTCCGAATTCTGCGAAAATGAAAATCGTTCGCGAGTGTGGCCGAACAAATCGTTGAGCTGCTCAGGAGAAAGATAAGTCGGCGTGCCTCCGCCCCAGTGGAATTGCACGACTTCGCGCTCGCGCGAAACAAAGCGGCTGACGTAGTCAATCTCTGATTTCAACGATTCGAGGTAAGGAATCGCAACCTTCTTGTCTTTTTGTATGACCACGTTGCACGCACAAAAAAGGCACAGGCTTTCGCAGAAGGGAAGATGCATGTAAAGCGAAACAGGGGAAACGGCACTGTCGGCTTTGCCGAAAAACTCTTCCAAATCGGCCTGGCCAAATTTCTCGTCCCAAACGGGAGCAGTTGGATAGCTCGTATAACGCGGGCCGGGGCGATTATATTTCGCGAGGAACTCCTCGCTGACTTCCAGGTCCGGCATTTCGTAGCTTAGTTGCATCGCGCTCATGCTTTACTCGACGTTTCTTGCGACACGTCTCGCATCCGATTGGGAATATTCGCGCGCCGCAGCCACGAAGGCTTTGGCGTTCTCAACAGGCGTCGTGGGCAAAATACCATGACCCAGATTCAGAATGTGGCCAATACCGTCTGTTTTCCCGATGGCTTCTCGGACAGCGGATCGGATCTTTTCCTCAGGACCCAAAAGCACCGCAGGGTCAACATTTCCTTGCAACGCAAGTTTTGCACCGACATTCGCGCGAGCCTCAGCCAGATCCGTTCGCCAATCGACGCTCAGCACGGAGGCGCCCGACCGCGCCACAGCCCTAAGTAGATGCGCGCCATTTTTCGAGTAGAGGATAACAGGAGCCTTCCCCGGACAGATCTCTTCGATGAGCGCTCGAGTCGGGTGCAAGCAAAAATCCTCGTAATCCCGCGTAGATAACTCGCCGGCCCAGGTGTCAAAAATCTGCACTGCTGTTGCGCCCGCATCGATTTGCATTTTGAGGTAATGTGCCGTCACGTGCGCGATTTTGTCGAGCAAGGCTCGAAGTAGCGCCGGTTCGGCGTACATCATGCGCTTGATGACGGAAAGCTCGCCGCGCGTCCGTCCCTCGACGAGGTAGCATGCCAGTGTCCACGGCGCGGCGGCGAATCCAAGAATGGGCGCATCCGGCCCGACGCTGCGCGCGATGGTGCGAATAGCGTCGCCGACAAAGCGCGTTTCGCTGGAAGGATCAAATGCCTTCAATGCTTTGACCGCGCTCCCGTCGAGGACAAGTTTTCCAATCCGCGGTCCGTCATCATTGATTTCGAGTTGCACGCCCATCGCCTCGGCAACGATGAGAATGTCCGAAAAAACGATGATTGCATCGACGTCCAGCACTTTATAGGGTTCGATTGAAACCTCAGCTGCCAATTCAGGGGTTTTGGCTACTTCCAAGAAAGATTTTCTTTCGCGAATTTTCTGGTACCCGGGCAAATAGCGTCCGGCCTGTCGCATGATCCAGACCGGGACGCGCTCGGGCCGCTCGCCGCGTGCCGCTTGAAGGAAGAGATCCTTCTTCGTCGCCGTTGATGACTGTACCGAGCTCATAAAGAGGTGCTCTTAAATGTCCATCTTAGCAGAAGACTCCGTATGCGTCGTGAGTGTGGTGAGGTGCACCGGTACTATGCTTGTGGGGGGCGCGATTTATTGCGATTGCCAGGGTGCCCGTTGTTGTGACGTTCCGTAATCGGCGCTAAGATTAATCGCTAGCGAATTGATATGGAGTCTTTGACCCGGTGAACCCAAGCAAAATTACGAGGTCTGCTTGCTTTCCATGAGACTGGCCCTCGACTTCACTGCATTGGCTCTCTATGGCGCGAGCTTCGCGTGCTATGCGTCGGGCCTGTTTCGCGACCGGCGCTGGCTTGGCAGGCTGGCGACATTGCTCTTGGTTCTGGGGCTTGTGGTCCACTATTTCGCGCTCCTGGAGCGTTCGCGCGTAATTCACGCCATCCCGTACGATGACTGGTATGGTTCGATGTCGCTTCTTGCGTGGCTCGTGGCGCTGACCTATCTAGGACTGGAAATCATTCATCGGCAGCGGGCTGTAGGCTCTCTGGTGGTGCCCTTTGCTATCGTCTGGCTTCTGGTTGCGGTGGCCGTCGCTCCGTCAGCAGTCCATCGTGCGCCCATGGCGAACGGACCTCTTTTCGCATTGCACATCACCATTGGCATTTGGGCCTATGCTGCGTTTGCCATCTCATTCTTATTGAGTCTGGTTTATCTGTTTCAGAATCGCGTTTTGCGGGGAGGGCGCCCGGGGCTCGCATTTTGGCGCTTCCCGCCACTCGAAGTGCTTGAGCGAATGAGCCGTTC
>JASHRL010000199.1 GCA_030037355.1 Candidatus Acidiferrales bacterium
TCTCCTGCTGGTCCGGATTTTCAAGCGACTGAATGGTGATGTCGGCGCGCATCAACTCCACAAGCTGCTCCGGGCTGAGACGTTCTCTCTGTTTGGGATAGAGATCGAAGTCCGTAATGATCTTGAGGAGCCGGGGCCGCGAGAGGACATCGTGGGTCATGGCTTGAAGCGCTTCGTCAAGGTCCGTCGTGCTGTTGGGGACAACGTAGCGCTCCGGAATCCGCTGCTGCTGGACCAAGATGGTAGCTTCGGACTTGTAACGATTCGGAAGCAGGAACGATCCCAGTCCCACCCCGATCGCGACGGTAAATGCTGCCCCAAGCAGCCACCAGCGACGACGGGCCGCGATGGCCACGAATCGCTCGATGGTCTCCGAAAGCGGCGGAGGCGGATTGTTCGGTACAGGTCCCATAGAATCTACCTTTGCCTCGCTAAAGAACCAAAGGAGTAGTGATACTCGATCAAGGCGCGATTGTCGGAGAAAAGCGGGGCGAGCGCAGACGATATCTGCGACTGATGAAAGTAGTCGTATTCAATCGAAATCGCACTCCGCGGATCGATGTTGAACTGTGCGCGGTTAAATGCACCCCAGCCGTTCGGTAAAGCGACCGGCAAACTGCCGACCGCTTGGTACTCCGAGTAGAGAGCTCCCACAGAAGCCGTCAGCCGTTTGCTGAACCGGCGCGATAGGTTCAGCTGGCCTTCGTCTTGGATTGTGACACCCGAAACCGCGGCGCCGTTAGAAATCCGGCGCGAGGCCATCAGTTGCAAGTAATTCTGTTTCGTAATGACCAAGGACAAAGTGGCCCCTGCGGCATATCCGAGGACGTTCTGATTTATGGCCAGAGGCAAGGAGGGGCCTCCGAGATTCGATATGTTCGCGCTCACCTGCGAATACTGAGGCCCGGCGAAAAGCTGGAGTTGGCGTCCAGTCTTCCATTCAAAATCGTAAGACAAGAGAAGCGAATTCGTCGTGGCCTGCTCGCCTGGGTCGGTGACGGTGAATGACTGTGCCGAATAGAGAAGGCCGATGGTTTGGCCGCGATGCACCATCCTCGTGTAGCCGCCCCGGAAGGCGTAGCTCGAACTATTGGACAAGCCAGAGACGGCTTCGCGATTACTGAAGTAGTCTCCTCCGAAGGTCAGTTCGGTGTAGCGGCCGGCTTGAAAATGAATCGTCGAAGAACCGGCGAAATCCGTATAGGCCGCTTCGGGTCCGAGAAACGCGTCATTGGGCGCGACGACACCGGAAGTGCTTACGGCCTGCGCACCGGAAGGGCTTTCGCCATTAAAGAAGGGATCGCTTGTATGAACGTAGCTTCCGTTGAGATCGATCTCCCAGCGCCGGGACATTTGCCAGGAGTCTTTCGTCGATGCCATCTCGTTGACCTGATCCGCGACCGAAAAGTTATAAAAGCGCCGCACCATAGGCTGAAAATTAAGCGACCAGGATCCGTGCGGGCGGTCCTGCGAGAAGTCCAGCACGGGATCGAATTCCGTAAAGTATCCACCCTTTCCCGCGCCTAGAGGATCGTCGTTGTAACCTTGGCCCACTCCCAGATTCAAAAGCCACAGAACTCCGGGCTCGACCGCGCTTACCGGCGGAGCTTCCGTTTGCTGGGCACGCGCAGCGCGATCGGCTCCGGCGCAGAGAACGAAAAGCGCCAAGCAAGCCACCAAGCGCCGGATTTGTGTGTATGCTTTCACGAGTGTGTCACGGAACGACGATGACGTCGCCATTCTTCAGTCGCGGAGCGCTTTCCGTGGATTTTTTCTTGAGCCATTGTTTGTAATTGAACCGAATCCGCTCGGTCTGATTTTCAGCTGTATGGCGAACGATCATGATGTTTCCGGTCTTGGCCCAATCTACAAAACCGCCCGCCGCAGCCAGAGCTTCCACAACCGTTGTCGGCACGGTCAAGGGATAAGACCCGGGATGAGTGACCTGCCCAATGACGAAATACTTTTGGCTGTTAATCTGCTCGACGATCACAGTCACGTCCGGATCGGGCACGTAGGGCTTGAGGCGGGCAACCACTAAGTCATGAAGTTCCCCGGTGGTCTTTCCCGCCGCATCCAGATCGCCAATCAAGGGGAGTGAAATCTTGCCGTCCGGACGCACCGGCACAGTGCTGCTCAAATCGGCGTCCTTCCAGACGTTCACGGCGATGACATCACTCACGCCGATGCGGTAGTCGGAGGGCACGGCGGCCGTATCGCCCGCACGGCCATTGGCGGCTTTCGCGTTTGCAGCGCGAGGCGGATCACCCGCCGCGCCGTTTTGATGAGCGCGCACCGTACAGGGCAATGTCAAAAACAAAACCGCAATGGCAATTGTTCTCATGTCAATCTCTCCTGCGCCGGCTGGTCTGCACTTTCCGAGCGTGGCCGGCCCTTCCCGCTCAGGCCCACCTGCTTGAGTTTATGCAGCAAGGTCTGATAACTGACTTGCAGCACCTTGGCAGCTTCCTTTCGGTTCCACCGCTGCTGGTGGAGCACCCGCAAAATCAAATCGCGTTCGGCTTGTTCAATCAGCTGTCGTTTGAATGTCTTCAGAGGCACAGGGTTATTGAGGTGCAGGTTGGCCTTGTCTTGCAGATTCGCCTTCGATCCCTTCGACAGGAACGCCTCCGTCAGGGCCGCGTTCCCGCCCGTATTGACGAAAATCCGCACGCAGTTTTCGAGTTCGCGAATGTTCCCCAGCCAGTCGTGGCGATAAAACAGCTCGAGAAGATCCTGAGGAATGTGCGGACAGGAGCAATTTGCCTCGCGGGACGACAATTCAAAAAAATACTCAACGAGGTCGGGCACATCCTCTTTTCGGTCACGCAGCGGGGGCAGGCTGATCGTCACCACGTTGATGCGATAAAAAAGATCCAAGCGAAAATCACCGGAAGCAACCTTGTCTTCAAGATTCGCGGTCGAGCTGCAAATGACACGCGCGCGCTCGGCCGAAACCGATTCGTGGCCGGCCTTCGCCGGTGACCCATCCTGAAAGAGCTCGAGCAACTTAGCCTGTAAGGATGGAGCAAGTTCGCTGACTTCTCGAACAAAGAGAGTGCCTCCCGCGTCGCTACTTGGTGAGGAAGCGTCTCTCGGACGCAGCGCATGATTCGCCTTCGAACCGATGTTCGAAAGCGTCGCGACGGGATCTCCGCTCAAGAACCGTATGAATGGACCGGAGCGCCACGGCGAAAGGCGGTGAATCTCGCGGCCAATCACTTCCTTGCCGGTGCCGGGCTCGCCAGTGAGCAGCACTGGGACAGATGTATCCGCGACGCCGTGCACAGACTTTCGCACCTCTTGCATCGCGCTCGACCGTCCAAATATCAGGCGCTCGGGGACACACCTCATGCCCGAATTCTGTGGTTCGAAATGTTCGCTGGCCATTTTTCGGCGCGCACCCTGCTTATACAGAAAGACTGCTCCCAATCTGTTCAACTGGTAGGCAGTTCGCAGGCCAATTGGCGGACTTCGCGAGGGATTCACGAATTCCGGCGAAAATGATTATTTTCAAGAAGATAGAAAGTAGATACCAATTGAGGCCAAATCTCGCCTTTGTCTTGCGTGACAGGGCACTCAGTCAAATTGTCGAAATTGTTTTATATTTCTGATAAGCGAATCTCGCGATGGACGCGGTTGAGGCGAGTCCCGCCGCAGGGTACGCTGCGGCTCCTCCAAAAACAAAATGACGAATCGAGCGGGCGTGGTGCTCAAGGGCAGTCCGCGGAAACCGTCTCGAGGTTCTGCGCACTGAGGCGGAATTCCTCGTGAATAATGGCAAGAGCCTCATTCACCTTATTTTCCGCCACTACTAAGGGAAGGCTGTTTCTCGAAGAACTCTGCGCGATCCCGATCACAGCGATATTCCGGCGCTCTAGCGCGCGAGAGGTGCGCTCGAAGATTCCATCGTCCTTCAGCCCCTGCGGGCCGATAAGAGCAATCATCCCTACTCGAAGAACAGGCTCTTCGAAGCCCCGAATAGTTTCCTCGGTGAACTCGCAGCGAAGCGCATCAACCAGCTGCGCCGAGCCTGATGATCGAGTGACCAAGGAAAAGGA
>JASHRL010000200.1 GCA_030037355.1 Candidatus Acidiferrales bacterium
CCCGCCGCTGCTCCCTCCGCGCGGCCTCCCAGCATACGGAAATTCGAGGCCACAATTTCGAAGCTCGTGCGCTTTTCGCCTTGTTTGTCCTGCCATTCGCGCGACTGGATCCGCCCCTCGATGTACACGAGCGAGCCTTTCTTCAAATATTGCTGCGCAATCTCTGCCTGTTTGCCCCAGACGACAATCTTGTGCCATTCCGTGCGCTTTTGCCGCTCACCGCTGCGGTCTTTGTAGGTTTCGTCCGTCGCCACGGAAAAATTCGCCACCGCCTGGCCGCCTCCTGTGTACCGCGTTTCCGGATCGCGCCCCAGTCGTCCCACGAGAATCACTTTATTCACCGACATGCGCACCCCCGCGCTCGAAAGTAAAGCGGAAGTATACCTGAACCGGCGGCGGAATGTGCGCCGTTCGCGCTTGCCTCTGGATTAGTGGGAGGGTGGCAGCGCGCGCATCTCGCTCGCCGCTTTCTTGGCTTCGGGCGAGCCGGGGAACCTTCGGATCAGTTCGCGGAACTCGCGCTCCGCGTTCGTGTTCTTGTGCGTCTGCACAAGTGCGCGGCCCTTTTCCAGCATCGCGGGAGCCACTTTGTTGCTCTTCGGATAGTGCACGATCACGCGGTCATAACTATCGATTGCCGAGCTGTACTCCTCCTCGGCATACGCAATCTCGCCAAGATAAAACTGAGCGTCGGGCGCGTATGACCCATCCGAGAAATTCTTCAAGTAATCGCGGAATTCCTGGCGCGACAGGTCGTAATGCCGTGTCCTCAGATCGCCCATGGCGTTTGAATAGAGGGTGCTTCCGGAAATCGGTTGCAGGCTCGTGGGTTCGTTCGCCGCGGGCTGCGCTGCGGTCGTATCCGGCGTCGCTCCAGGCGCGGTTCCTGGCGTCGTATCGGGAGTCGGATTGGCCGGCGCGGGCGGCGGCGTGGAAACTTTTGCGTTGATTTGTTGCAGTGTGTTCTGCATGTCCGACATTTGCTGCGCCAGCTTCGCCACGCGCGCTTGTAGGTCCTGCATGTTGTCCGAGACGCTCTGAACCTGCTGCGCCACGGTATTGTTGTTCGCTCCGCTGTTCGCCTGTGCGTCTTGTATCGTCTTTTGCAGCGTGCCCATCGTTTGGCTCAAATGGCTCGCCGAATCGAGCGACTGCTGCACCAGCGTTTGCATCGACGCGAACTTCGTGTCCACATCCGCGCGAAGATCCTGCTGGTTCTGCAGGATTTGGTTCACGCTTTGCTGAATCTCGATGATTTCACGCGACACTGCGTCGGCTGCTGGCGGTACCAGCATAGTTCCAATGATGGCGCCGGCCAGTAGAAGTCCGAAAGACGCCAAGATAGTTCGCGCGCGCATAAAAAACCTCCTTTAAACCACCGCAAATTCGTCCGCCGAATGCGCCGAGGCGCTGCGACAGTTGCCCGCCGCAGCGCCTCCGGCTGATTTCAGCTTACTCCAGTTATTGATTCATGACAAAGTGGCCGCGCCGGTTCTGCTGCCAGCAGCTTTCATTGTGCTCTGTGCAGAACGCGTGTTCTTTGCCCCAGCTCATCGTCTTGATGCGGTCGCCGGAAATTCCCAGCGAGACCAGATACTGCTTCACCGCATCGGCTCGGCGCTGTCCGAGCCCGAGGTTATATTCTTCCGACCCGCGCTCGTCGCAGTGGCCCTCCACGGTCACATTGACCTGCGGATAGGAGCGCAGGAATTCTGCGTCCTTCTGCAGCGCGTCGCGTGCGTCTGCGCGGATGTCCGACTTGTTGTAATCAAAGAACGCGTCCGTCACGTTCTGATTGAACAAAGCGTTCAGGTCCGGCGCAGCCGCGGGTGCTGGCGGAGGCGGTGGGGCGGAGACGGTGACTTGTGCGTTCGCCGTCGCCGATCCTCCCGGTCCCGTCGCCGTAATCGTGTACGTCGTTGTATCCGTCGGGCTGACGTTCGTCGATCCCTGAGGTGCAACTTGCCCAACTCCCGGTTCCAAATCCAGGCTTGTTGCGTTGGTCGACGTCCAGCTCAGCGTGGTGCTCTGGCCGCTCTGGATCGCCGTCGCCGACGCCGACAGGGTCACCGTCGGCTGTGCCGGTGCTGGCGCTGCAGCTGGCGGTGGTGGCGCCGGAGCCGTCTTCTTCTTGCAAGCTCCTGCGAAAATAAGCAATGAAAATGCGCTGAATAACACGAGAAATCTACGTATGCTACTGCTCTGCATCGAAAAGCCTCCTTCGCGCCCTGGGCTGCGCGAGCGTACAGAACAGGGCCGAGATAATGTACAAATCTTTCAGTAAGACAACTACCCCTGGGTCAACTGCAAAAAACGCGATCCCCAACTGCTCCTACTTGGGTGACCAATTCGGAGATTCGTTCCTCCCCGAAACAGTCAATTCACGCGCTTCACTCCCGTCGGCTAGCATCGTCCAGATTTGCAGCGAGCCGGTTCGGGTGGACTCGAATGCGATATGGCGGCCGTCCGGAGCCCAGCTCGGTCTTTCGTTGTTTCCCGAATCACGAGTCAGCTCCGCGAGTTGGTGGCTCGCCAGATCCAAAATGTAAATATCATAATTTCCTGCTGGCCGCCGCCAGCTAAACGCCAGCAGTTGCCCGTTCGGCGACCACGCCGGATCGATCACGTATCCTGTCGCCGGCAAATCCGCCGCCGCAACTCCCGTTGCCGCCGATAGCGGAATCTTTTCCACGTTCGATCCGTCCGCGCTCATTTCGTAAAGGTCCGGCAATCCGCCGCGGTCGCTCACAAAGATAATCTGCTGCCCTGTTTTTGGATTCCATGTCGGCGATGTGCTCACGCCCAACGAATACGTCAGCCGGTGCATATGCCCGCCGTTCACGTCCGCGACGTAAACCTCCGGATCGCCTTGATAGCTCGCCATGAACGCGATCTTCGTTCCATCGGGTGAAAACGACGGCGACGAATTCGTCCCCGGATAGCGCGGGAAATACATCAGTTTGTTCGTCAGCGTCGAATACATGCAAATCTGCGCCGACGTTACGCGGCGATATGCCTCGAAGCACGTGAACGCAATCCGCGAATCGTCTGGCGACCAGCGCGGCGTCAGCGATGTCGTTCCCAAATGTGTCAGTTGCTTCTGATTCGCCCCGTCGTAATCCATTTCCCAGATTTCCTTGTGCCCCGTGCGATTGCTCACGAACGCGATCTTCGTCTGCGCGATTCCCGTAACGCCGCCGCTCAGTTGCGCGATAATATCGTCGGCGAATTGATGAGCTAATTGCCGCGCCCCGTCTTCCGTAGCATTGCCGTTGTAGATTTTCTCTAAAATCGAGGCCGCCGGCGTTTGCCGCACATCGTAAAGGTAACCGGCCAGCGAAAGGGAAGCGCCCGTTGCCGTTAAATTCCCAAAAGCGATATCCCACGCATTGCACGGCGCTGCGGCCCATTCCTGCGGCTTCAATTCGCCCGGCACGCTCGGATTGTCCAGCGGATAGAAGCTCGTGCTCACCACGTCGACAATTCCCGAATAATTCAGATCGTCCATCAGCACTTGGTGAAACACCTGTTGCAGCGGCGTCGTCTGCGCGTTGCGCGCGGCGAATTGCGGCGCCGCCAGCTTCACTTTCTGCACTCCGCTCAAAATTCCCGTTTCGATTCGTCCTTGCGCCATCGCTCCCGTCGTAGCGCCAAAAACAAGAGCG
>JASHRL010000201.1 GCA_030037355.1 Candidatus Acidiferrales bacterium
GCGGCGAAATTCCACGGCGGAATCACGATGCCGACGCCGAGCGGGATGTATTTCAAATAATTCTGCTCGCCCGCGCTGGGGATGAGTTTTTGCGGGCCGGCGAGACGCAGCATTTCGCGGCCGTAGAATTCGCAGAAGTCGATCAGCTCGGCGGTGTCGGCGTCGGCTTCGGGCCAGGTCTTGCCGGTTTCGTAGCAGAGCCAGGCGTTCATTTCGAAGCGGCGCTTGCGCAGGATTTTCGCGGCGCTGAAGCAGCATTCGGCGCGCTCGTCAGCGGGCACCCATTGCCAGGAAGTGAATTCCTTGTAGGCGGCTTCGACGGCCTGATTGGCCATCTCGACAGTTCCCTTCTGAAAAATTCCGACGATCTGATCGGGATGCGACGGATTGGTGGAGTGCGTTTTTTCCGTGGTGAAGATTTTTTCGCCGCCGATGAGGATGGGATATTCGCGGCCGAGTTCGCCAGAAACTTTTTTTAGTGCCGCTTCCATGGCCTTGCGATTTTCGGATTTCGAAAAATCCTTGATCGGCTCATTTTTGAATTCGCCGCGACCGAGGGACCTTGCCGGGGATGTCATGCCAATGCCTCCTTAGGATTGCGCTGCGCCAGAATTGTGAAACGAGAATTATAGCGCAGGAAGGCCGCGGAAAGGCGGCCATCGAGGCAACGGATCGATGTTCTGAAGCGAACAGAATTGATTGCGAAAAGTGCGTATCTCTGTCGATTAGAAATGAGGCCGAGTCTTTGTTTTGTGTGAGTTACGCGAATTTCTAATAAATCATAGGTCTGTCGATTAGAAACGGGGCGACGAGCGGTCAGCGAGCGCGGGAGGGCGGAAATCCTAATCGAGTGAATTCTGAAAAAATGGCAAAAAAACTCGATTAGAAATGACCTCGATCCTTTGTTTTCAGTGAGTTGGCTCAATTTCTAATTCCCCCTATTTCCTCGATTAGACTCTCCGCGGCTCGCCACTCGCCACAGCGAGCAGGCCCACAGCGCATAAAAAGCGAAAAGCCGCCGATGAGGCGGCTTTTCGCGCGGGAAAACCCCGCAGCAAGGATATGTGTACCACTTTATAAATGGATTGTCGAGGGGGAATACTCGCGGCCTGCGGAGCAGGCCGACGGCCCGATAAAAGCCATCGGGCCCTACAAAGGCTCTTTTGATAAGCGCACGACGCCGTTACGAAGAGCGAAGTCCTGCGATGGCCCTATTGGATCAGCGACGGGGGGAGAAAACCCTGCGGCCCGATAAAGGCCATCGGGCCCTGCAAAGGCGCTTTCGATAAGCGCACGACGTCGTTATGAAGGGCGAAGCCCGCAATGGTCCGATTGAATCGCAATGGGGGGAGAAAATCCTGCGGCCTGCGGAGCAGGCCGACGGCGCGATAAATGCAATCGGACCCTATGAAGAGTTCTCCGATTTGTGACGCGTCTTCCACGGAGGAAGCCAAATGGAGGACGATTTTGCATTCCATTTGAGGCCCAGCGTCATTGATCCCGAAAACGGATATTCCTCTGGCGACGCACAAAGGTCCTTTCTCACCGGATTCATCCAAATGTAGGCTGCGACGCTTGCGATGTGTTCTGGATTTCGGAGGATATGCTCGTAGAAATTCCTTTGCCATAAAGAATAGCTACCGGCTGGAGCGAGCGTTTGGTGTTGTAGGGGCCGATCGAATTTATCGGCCCGCGCCGACGCGTATTCCGACGTTGTGCGCTGTTTGAAGCGGCGAACGAAGGAGAAGAGGTCGGAAGTTTCGGCAGTGCCTTGGACCAATGCATGAAGATGGTCGGACATAAGACACCAAACGTGAAGCAAGAAATTGCAACGCGCAGCATCGTGCTTAAGACGATCAATGATCCCAAAGGCGAGTCGCGAATCGCGAAAAACTGGGCGACGATTCGCGGAGCAGATCGTGATGAAGTATATCTGGGCACCAAGGTAAGAGTCTGGCGAGAGGTGAAAGTGTTTGCGGGCTTGCACGGCGCGGATTATAACGCACAGCGAGAAAACCCTGCGGCCTGCGGGGCAGGCCGACGGCCCGATAAATGCCATCGGGCCCTACAAAGGCGCTTTCCGTAAGCTGGATCAGTGGCGGAGCAAGAGAGCTGGGCCTAATTCGAGTCGCTGGCATCAAAAAACGGGCTTAATCTGGAGGATAGAGGATGAAAAAACTGACGCAAACTCAACGACTAATATTCAATGCCATCGGCCTTGCTTGGGTCGCGTTCGTCGTATGGTTGACCCGCGATTGGAGCGTTCACACGACGTTGGGGATCGTGCTTGGCTTCACGGTCATGTTTGGAGTCCACGCGGATTACCAACAATTCCAAGAGTGCTATCGAGCGGCTCGGTTTCGTAAAGCGCTGTGGAAGAAGATCTCGAACGACGCTGATTTACATCCCGCGTTTCAAAGTGAATGGGACGACGAAATGTGAGCGCTCGCCACGTCACAAGGTACTATTTTCGCAGGGATTTGAGGATTTCGCGGGAGGCGTTGAGGCCGGAGGCACCGGCGAGGGCGATGCCGGGATGAGTTCCCGGGCCGCAGAGAAAAAGATTGCGGATGGGAGTGCGATAGCGCGCGAAGCCGAGCAGAGGACGCATGGTGAAGAGCTGGTCGAGGGCGAGTTCGCCGTGGGAGATGTGGCCGCCGGTGAGGCCGTAGTCGGTTTCGAGATCGAGCGGCGTGATGACACGGCGAGCGATGATTTTCGAGGGGAGATCGGGAGCGTATTCGGCGAGAGTTTTGATGACGGCGTCGGCGAGAGCGTCGCGTTGATTTTCCCAATTGGATGGAGACCGACCTTCAGGGGCTGAAGCCCCTGATAAAGAACGGCTGGATATGTCGGAGCTGAAGCCTGGCTGCGCAGGCAGGCTCCGACCCCCTGAAAAACTCTCCCTTGTTGCAGATGAGGAGGAGCGAAAAGCAGGTTCCTCACCACCGTTCGCCAGGCGCGGGCGACCGGGTTCCCTTCGTTCCTCAGGGCGGGCGGAATGACAATCTGATGAGCGAGCGGCGACGACGTTGAAAGGCGCGTACTGCATGGAGATGGCCATGACGTGCCGCGCCCTCGCGGGCGAAGCTGCTTCGGCGGGCGAGCTTACCTGGACTAATGAGGGATCGAGGAGCGAAGGAATGGAGGCATTGAGATACGGCGCGGGGGAAAAATCGCCGTACTTCGAGGCGTCGAAGGCGCGCTCGAGATAGTCGATCTCCGGGCCGATGTGGATGCGGCCGGAGAGCGCGGCAGCGGCTTCGGCGGGAGATGAATTTTTGAGCGCGGAGAAATTCGGGAGCGCGTCGAGGGCGAGGAGCACGCGCGCGACGGTTCCCTGCGAACGATAGTGCTGCATCTTTACGACGAAGCTCGGCGCGAGATGCACGGGCTCGAGCAATTTGAGGAATGTGCGCTTGGGATCGGCGCCCGAGACGACGGCGTTACAGGGGATTTCTTCGCCGCTGGCGAGCGCGACTCCCGCCACGGCGGGCAGGCCGGAGACAGCGTCGGCTTTGACGAGGATGCGCGTGACTTCGGCGTTGGTGCGAATTTCGGCTCCGGCTTGTTGCGCGGCGGCAGCGAGAGCGTTGGAGAGAGCGCCTGCGCCACCTTTGACTTGCACAGAGCCGCCATCGGGCAGACCGCCTGCGCCGCAACGCAAAAGAAGAAGCGCGGCGGTCCCTGCGGACCAAGGGCCTGCGGCGGCGCCGGAAATTCCAGGCGCGGAGATGACGGCGCGGAGAAGTTCCGTCTCGAAAAATTCGGCGGCGAAATCGGCGACGGCCATGGGTCCCCAACGGAGCAGGCGGCGCATGTTTTTCTTGCCGAGGCCGCGAAACGTCTTTCCGGCGCGGAGCAAATCCCAAATCGCGGAGGAAGTGAGAGTATCGACGTCGGGGGGCGTCATGAGAAGGAGATCGCGGATCAGCGGAGAGGCGCTTTCGAAAATTTGCGCGAGGTCGCGGTAGCTTGAGGCGTCGGATTTGGAGAAGGCTTCGATGCTTTTCGCGGAGCGAGCGGCGTCAGAATAGAGGAGGAGAGGGCGCGCGTCGGGATGCGGGGCGAAGAGGCGGGCTGCGTCGCTCGATTGACGCACGAGCGGCTGGAGCTGCATGTCGCGGGCGATGCCGGGGGCGAGCGGGCCGTGGATGGAGTCGAGGATGGAGGCGCGAAAGCCGGGATGAAATTCGAGGGTTGATGCGGCGCCGCCGACGGTCGGGCGACGTTCGAGGACGAGAGGTTTGAGCCCGGCGCGGGCGAGATAGAACGCAGTGACGAGAGAATTTTGGCCGGCACCGATGAGGATGATGTCACGCGTGTTCATCTAAGCGGACTCCAAAGAGTGACCGGAGTAAAGCGAGACGACACCTCGGAGCCATGTGCGGATACGGCAAAGCGGCGTCGAGCTCCGGCTTCGCCGGAGTCCGCGAGGCGGACCGCCGCACTCCAAAAAGGCAACGGCAGGCTCTTCGTTCAGTGCGACAAGGAACTGTCGGGCAGGCTCGAAATGACACCCTAAGGCAAAAAACCCACCCTTCGCGGAAAACGCGAAGGATGGGGCACCCGAAAAGGCGACTGGCGATTCTTCGCTTCGCTCGGAATGACAGCGTAAAGAAACATTCGCTTCAGTGGTTGAAACCCCTGAAGAGCGCTGCTTTTCGTGGGCGCTGAAGCCTGCCTGCGCAGGCAGGCTCCCACCTCCTAAACTGCTAACCGGCATGATGACGGCGGGGGCGGGCACGGGTTAGCGGGCCCCCGTGTCTTTGAGGATTTCGAGGGCGGCGAGGCGGCCGGGAGCGCCCATGATGCCGCCGCCGGGATGCGTCGCGGAGCCGCACATATAGAGATTTTTCACCGGCGTGCGATAACGAGCCCAGCCCGCGACGGGACGCAGGAAGAAAAGCTGTTCGAGCGAAA
>JASHRL010000202.1 GCA_030037355.1 Candidatus Acidiferrales bacterium
CGCTACAACGAAGCGCGAAGACCTGCTAAAGTGAGTGCTTCTCATTTCAGATCAGGAGCGGCGGAGAATGAAAACGCGGACGGAAAAGGACTCATTGGGCGAGAAGCAGGTTCCGGCGGATGCCTATTACGGCAGCCAGACGCAGCGCGCGGTCGAAAATTATCCGATCAGCGGATATCACGCGCACGCGAAGCTAATTCAAGCGATCGCCTATGTAAAAAAAGCGGCGGCGCTGGCGAACCGAAAACTAAAACTCGTCCCGGACAAAATTGCCGACGCGATCATTCGCGCCACCGATGAAGTCATCGCCGGAAAACTGAACGACCAATTCGTCGTCGACGTTTACCAGGCCGGCGCGGGCGTTTCGTTTCACATGAACGCCAACGAGGTCATCGCGAATCGCGCGATCGAAATTCTAGGCGGCGCGCGAGGCGACTATTCCGTCGTAAACCCCAATGATCACGTCAATTTCGGCCAATCCACGAATGACGTGTTCCCGACTTCCACGCGCCTCGCTTCCCTTCTGCTCTTCGATGAAGTCGTCGCATCCTGCGAAAAACTCGAAGCGTCGCTGGCGCGCAAAGGAAAACAGTTCGATCACATTTTGAAATCCGGCCGCACGCACATGATGGACGCGGTACCGGTGCGGCTCGGCCAGGAATTTCGCGGCTATTCGACGGCGATCAACCGCGCGATTCGCGCGTTGCGCAGCGCGCAGGATTTTCTGCGCGAAGTCGGCCTCGGCGGCAGCGCCGTCGGCACGGGCGTCAACACGCATCCGAAATTTCAAAAGCTCGTCGTCGCCGAGCTGAGCAAAGTCTCCGGCCAAAAACTCATCGCCACCGACGATCTCCGCTACGCCATGCAATCGAATCTGGCGATGTCGATGGCGTCGTCGGCGCTACGCAATCTCGCGCTCGAACTGATCCGCATCGGCAACGATTTGCGCTTGCTTTCGAGCGGGCCCAACACCGGCCTCGCCGAGATTATGTTGCCTACGCTCCAGCCCGGTTCGTCGATCATGCCGGGAAAGGTGAACCCCGTCATGGCCGAGCTGACCGCCATGGTCGGCTTCCAGGCCATCGGCGCGGACATCGCGACGGCGCTCGCCGTGCAGGCCGGCCAGCTCGAACTGAACGTCATGATGCCGACAATGGCCTGGAACGTCCTGCACGCCGCCGAAATCCTCAAAAACACGATGCGCCAACTGGCCGAGAAGTGCATCGACGGCATTCAGGCCAACGAAGCGCGCTGCCGCTTCTACGCCAACGCCACGATTTCCGTCGCCGCCGCGCTTAATCCGTATATCGGCTATCTGGCCGCGGCGGAGATCGCCAAGGAGAGCGTCAAGACCGGCCGCACCGTCACGGAAATCGCCCTCGAGCGGAAGCTTCTCGACGACAAGCTCATGAAGGAAATCCTCGACCCCATCCGCATGACCGAGCCCGAGGCCCCCATCGAAGCGGCGCGACGGAAGAAAAAGTGACCCTTCGACTTCGCCCGCCAAGGCGGGCAAGCTCAGGGCAAGCAAGTGACTAGCAAAGACGAACTTTGCTCGGATCGCCCCGTGATACCCGGTCGGCAACTTCCCTATTTGGTTTTCTTCCTTCATTCCGCTTCCTTCCCTGGTGACGGGCCAGTTTGAATTTTGACTTCTTATGTCACGATCAAGAAAATTCAAACTGCCCGGCAATCTGCTTTTTTCCCCTTCCATTTTGCGGATTCGGCAAGTGTCCGAAATCGCAAAGTTTTTAAAAAAGTCGAAAGAATCAGCGATTAGAACGACCTCCTCCCTTTTGTTTTGTGTGAGTTAGGTCAACTTCTAATTCTTCATAGGACAAGCGATTAGAATTCAGTGGCGAGTGACTGGTGACGAGTGACGAGCCTTCTTTTGCCCTGTCCGCAGACGGCAGAAGATTGGGAGAAGGCACCGATTCGGACGCTGAGGCCGGCGAGGCGGTAGAGCTGATCGCTAAGTGCTGTGGGTCTGAATTCGCCGAGGGAGCGGCGGGCTGAGTCACAGATGGGGCGATGCGGGCGTCGGCAGGCTCCAAGGCGGGAGGAGGGCCGGTGATGGAGGCGACGGCCTGACATGATAAGTCCTTGGCCGTCAGGATGATGTGCTTCGCGGGAGGATCGGTCCAGCGGCCTTTGCCGTCTATGAGAGAAAGAGCGCGGACAGCGCGAATGACGGTTGAGCCGGTGACGGTGACGTGGTCGACGTCCTCGATGAGTTTTTCGATGGCGAAGCGGGAGTTTTCGCGGCGCTGAACATCGAGGCCAATGGCGCGGGCGTGGCGGTAGATAGTGTCCTGACATGTGATATCGAATTGCTCGAGGATGAAGGCCGCGCTGGTCCAGTTAAAGTAAGCCTCTTCAATATCTTCCATGTAGTCGTGATTGCAGATCTGGCATTTGCGGCGGTGACGGTCGAAGCCGGGGATGGTCTCGCGGCGATGCTTGAGGATGCCGCGCGCGCTGCTGCGAGCGGCGCGGGCGGCTCTTTCCTCTTCGGCGGCTTCCACGTCGTCGCGGCGGCGAAGCTCGTCGAGGGCCTTTTGTTCGCGCTCGTCGGCGTCGTCCGCGGGGGCGGAGGCGAAGGGCGAACTGTCGCTGAGCGGCGGAAGGCCCTGAGATGTGCGGCGAGCAGAGATGGTCTTATAGAATTTGGGATCGAGAACGATTTTGTGAGGGGGATCGTGCGGGGACATTTCCAGTTTTCTCCTTTAGATTGAATAGATTTGAGGCGACTTGCGAGGATTGGTGCGTCGAATTGTGGTTTAGCAGCTCCATAAACGAAAAACGCCACCGACAGGTGGCGTTGCACTTCTCCTGCGCGAATTGTCTGGCTGGGTCTCCAGCCTGAAGCAATCTGTATACCAAAGAGTTAGATTGATGTCAAGGAAAAAGATGATATATTACGAGCAGCTTACTGGACGATATGCATAAAGGGTCGATTTTGAAGAACGGTTCGACCCTGGTTCTGACTGGCGTTGTGGAGAAGATCAGGGAATGCCGGTTGCATCAAGACGAGTTCATACGCAAAGACCTCGATTGCTCGTTGTGTTCGATACGAGCGTCGTGTATACGGGTTCGGAGAGTGATCTTGTTCAACAGGAGGTCGCAAGGCTGGTTCAGGAGAGCAAGTTTCCAGACCTTGAAATCCAATGGTACTTGCCCGATATCGTCCGGCATGAGAGACAGTATCAAATGCAGAGGCAAGCTGGAAATTTGCTACCAACCCTTGCAAAAGTTGAGAAATTGCTTGGGCACCACCTAGGAATCACCGAGGCCATTCTCGTTGGCCACGTCGAGGAAGCAATCGGGAGGAGATGTGAGGAGCTCGCGCTGCTCCCTCTTGGACTTGACTGGGCTTGTGTGGATTGGAGCAGGGTTGTGCTTGATGCTGTGTACAGGCGGCCTCCATATCAACACGGAGAAAAGGAAAAAGGGTTCCGCGACTGCATTATCGTCGAGTGCTTTCTTCAGCTTGTTGAAAGATCTCCCAAGACACCTAGCGTGTGCAGGGTTGTTCTGGTGACGAACGATGGATTGATTGCACAGGCGGCAAGGGCGCGAACGGCTGAATGTTCGAATGTCAGTGTCCTTGCGACATTGGAAGAGTTGAAGGGACTTATCAACACTTTGGTTTCCCAGGTTAGCGAGGGGTTCTTAGCGATCCTTAAGCCCAAGGCGGAAAAGTTGTTCCTGGTTGTGGACGAACGCTCCACGCTTTTCTATAAAGCGGGGATTCGGCAGTTATTGCAACAGAAATTCAAAGAGCAATTATTGGCCGCGCCGTCCGACGCGACGGGCCGTACAAATGGCACATGGCGCGTGAATTCGCCGAACTTTGTGAAGAAGATCGGGAAACGAATACACTGGTCTACGAGAATATCAATCGAATGCGAGGCAGTTAAGGGATTCGCGCCGGATCTTTGGGCAAGTGAGTACGCTACAGTGCCTGCCAAGTCGCTGTGGCCAGAGACGCATGTGCCTTTGTCCCGCATGGCCAGTCCAAGTTTCGAGGACTTCACGCTCTCGAAGGGTCCCAACTACTTTGCCAACGCGCCTGTGCTGCCAACTATCTACTCAGCAGGAGGCATAGTTGCGAGCTCCAAAACTACGCACAAGGGCGTGGATACCTATGAAATCCTTTGGAGCACTGACGTGACCACTAGGCGTGAGCTACGGAACGCTACGGTTGACGGCACTCAACATGTAGGATTGCAATGGGAGCAGGTCAGCTGATACACATCGCTGCAGCGATGCTGCCAAAACGGGTCCCTCACCATCATCGCGCAAAGCGCGGATGGGTTCCCTTCCTTCGTCAGGGCAAGCGGGATGACAACCTAAAGAACTAAGCATCGTTTGGCGCGCTCGATGGTAGACCCAAAGCGGCGTCGAGTTCCGGTTGCGGGCGCAGCCGGAGTCCGCGAGGTGGGCCGCCCGCCGCGGCGGGCAGGCCGCACTTCAAGCAGACGACGCGATGCGCCGCATCGCGCGGGCGCGGCCCTTCGCGACAGCACGCAAGATAAACGAACAACGCCTCGCGTCGACGAGCGAGCCCTATGAATGCAAGTGCGTAGGAGCCGAACGCGTCCTGAAACTCAGGACGCGCGGGCAGGGCCCTTCGGAACAGCACTCAGGGTAAACAAGCAGCGCCCCTACGAAGAGCAGGCATGTCGGCTAAGAGCCCGCCCAAAGGCAGGCAGATCTGTACCACGGTTAACGCGGGCTGAGGGAAAGGCAGGATTCTTCGTCTTCGTCAATGAAGCGCTTGATGGTCTGCCGGGCGTTGCGCAAGAGCTGCTCGACTTGAGCCGTCGTGCAGTTGGCGGCATGGAGCCAGATGACCTTTGGCGGGGTGCCACGGAGAACGCTGCGCTCTTGAAAGTCCGAGTCTTTGGAAACAATCGCGAAGCCATGGTCTTTGGCATATTGCCAGACGGCTTCGTCGGTGGCGCTTCCCAATCCGCAGGAATGGACATGCGCCGAGCCCGGATAGGCCCCGGCTAGCGACTCCACGAGGCGTGGAGATAAATTTTCGTCAAAAAGAAGCTTCACGCGTGTGAAATTTCCAGCTTGCGCTCACGATCGGCCGCGAACGCGAGACAGGCCTGGATGTCTTCTCTGGTCAGGTACGGAAATTCGGCCAGGATTTGCTCGTGGGTCATGCCGCTGGCCAGGGATTCGAGGACATCGTAAACGGTGATGCGCAGTCCGCGAATACAGGGTTTGCCGCCGCGCTTGGCCGGATCGACAGTGATGATGTCGGTGTAGGACATGAGCGTACTTTAAGTGAAAAACGAGTCGAGGGCAAGGGAAAGCGCGGAGGGCGCAGTCCGTGCATTACTTCATGGCGAGCAGGATGACAAAAGAACTGTCAACGAGCGGCGGCGCAGAGCGTTACGCGCGGGCGGGGACTTTGGCGGGAGCGGAGGATTTTGCGGGAGGCCAGGGTTCGAGGAGCTGCTCTTTGCGAAAGACCATGGCGTTGATGTCGTAGGGAGCGAGCTCGAAGCCGTGGCCGTGGGTGATCGCGTCTGTGGGGCAGGCTTCGACGCAATAGCCGCAGAAAATGCAGCGGGAATAGTCGATGTTGTAGACCTTGGCGTAACGGTCGGCGTCTGTGAAACGATTTTCGGCAGTGTTCTCGGCGGCTTCGATGTAAATGCACTGCGCGGGACACGCGGCGGCGCAGAGAAAGCAAGCGACGCACTTCTCGAGGCCGTTTTCGTCGCGCTGCAGAACGTGAATGCCGCGATAGCGCGGTTGGAAATGCACCGGCTCGGCGGGATAGTTTTCTGTCGTGGGCTTCTTGAACATGGTGATGAACGTGACTTTGAAGCCCTTGTAGAGAATTACGAAGGTGCGAGCGAATTCTTTGATGACCGATGCCATGATGGAAATACTTTAGCAAAAGCAGTGGCCCTTCGCAATGATACTCAGGGCAAGCGAGTGGCGGGAAAAAACCAGTGGTCAGTGACCAGTGGTCAGCAAGGAAAAGCGAAGGCGAGCACATCGCGCGGATGAAGCGCGCGAAAGGAGGGAGGAAGGAAACAACGAGGATTCGGCAAAGACAAAGACTTCGCGCGGATTTTTGCGAAACGAAAGGCCGCGCGATTGGAAGAGCAGACATCATGTCATTCTCCGGGCGGGGAGATATTTTTACTCTCCGGGAGGGGCGACATTTTTTACTCTCCTGGCGGAGAGACCGGGGCGGGTTCGCGGGGGCCTTCGCGGCCGGCGATGGCGGCGATGATTTGGCGGCCGTGGAAACGTCCATTTTCGATGAAGATTTCGCCGGTGTGAATGCCGCCGACGACGACGCCGGCGACGTAAATGCCGCG
>JASHRL010000203.1 GCA_030037355.1 Candidatus Acidiferrales bacterium
GGCGTCGGCGTCACTTCCTTCAGCCTGCTGCTCGCTTCGATTCACGTCGCTGAAGGCTTGCTCTGGTTCGTCGTGCTCATCTCCGCGACGAATTTGCTTTCCTCGTGGCTGCGTCAGCCGCGCATCGCCAAGTCGATTGACCGCGTCACCGGCGCCGTGCTCGTCGGCTTCGGCGTCGCTCTCGCCCTCGAAAAATCCCGCTGATGCTTTCGCGCCTCGCGCTCACCATCCCAGAACGTACGCAAAAATCAGCGGCGCCACAATCGTCGCATCCGACTCGATCACGAATCGCGGCGTGTTCTCTCCGAGTTTCCCCCATGTGATTTTCTCGTTCGGCACCGCGCCCGAATACGATCCATAGCTCGTCGTCGAATCGCTGATCTGGCAGAAATACGCCCACAGCGGCACATCGTCTCGCCGCAAATCCTGGCTCAGCATCGGCACCACGCAGATCGGAAAATCTCCCGCGATCCCGCCGCCAATCTGAAAAAATCCCAGCGGTGTCCGCGTCGCCGTCTCCATGTACCAGCGCGCCAGTTCGATCATGTATTCGACGCCGCCGCGCACCGTCGTCACGTTTTTCACTTTGCCTTGAATCGTTTGCCCCGCATACATGTTCCCGAGCGTCGAATCCTCCCAGCCCGGCACAAAAAGCGGCAGATTCTTCTCCGCCGCAGCCACCATCCAGCTGTCCTTTGGATCGATTTCGTAGTGCTGTTTCAATTTTCCTTTCTGCAGGATCTTGTACAGAAATTCGTGCGGAAAATATCGTTCTCCTGCGCGGTCCGCCGCGTGCCACTCCTCCATCACGATTCGCTCGATGCGCCGCATCGCTTCTTCTTCCGGAATGCACGTATCCGTCACGCGATTCAGGTGCCGCCCGAGCAAGTCCGCCTCTTCGCGCGGACTCAGTTGCCGGTAATGCGGCACGCGCTCGTAATGCGAGTGCGCCACCAGATTGTAAAGATCCTCCTCCAGATTCGCGCCCGTGCAGCAAATCCCATGCACTTTGCCTTGCCGGATCATTTCCGCGAGCGACAGCCCCAGTTCCGCCGTGCTCATCGCGCCGGCCAGCGTCAAAAACATTTTTCCGCCGCTCGTCACGTGCTTGATGTACGCCTCCGCCGCGTCGATCACCACCGCCGCATTGAAATGCCGGAAATGTTTTTTCATGAACGACGAGATCGCGCTCATCGTCTGCGTTTCCAATACCGTCTGCATGAATCCTCCCTTCGCCCCAGAATCGCAACCAAACGTCCGTCGCGTGCGGACGTTCCAACGGCAAGCAGCATTCCTCGTTAAAAATAACTGGCGGTATACCGCAGAAGACAGAAAAATTTATGGTGGGAGATGTGCGTCTGCGACCAGCGCAAATGAAATCCGCGCGTCATTGCAGAGAGAAATAACACAATTCGCGTCTCACTTGCCAGCACAAATCAAAAAAAATTTATTTTTTTCTTCCCGCGCAATTTTTTCTCGCCACGTTTTTTCGCGCCGCATTTTTGTCTCGTCGGCCGCTGCACCATGCAGCTTCCCTTTAGGATTATGATTGGGGCAAAACATTCAGCTACAGGAGCACACGAATGCAAGAAGAGCACATCATCGGCATAGGAAATAGGGAAGAACAAGCGGACTTCCTCAAGCGGCATGATTTGTTCATGCAACGATTTCCAAATCTGCGAAACACTTTTGAAGCAGCCTTTAGGCGGGATTTTTCTTGCGCTGAAGCAGTAGATAGACTCATATTTTCCCTCGGACGCCTCTGTATCGAAGACTTCATGGAAATTTTAGTTTTGTCGGGCAACGGCTATGGTATCGGGGGACTAAAGATCCTCAGAGGAATGTATGAGGAAGCGATTACCGCGCTGTACCTTCATGCAGTGCCCGATGAGGCGGAAAACTTCTTGGATTATTACTGGGTTGCTCAGCACAAGTTGACGCAGGCCGTTATCGAGACGTTCGGAGAAACCGCCCTTCCTAAGGATAAGCTGGAAGAAACGCGAGCAATGTACGTGCAAGTGCGAGACAAGTTTATGGTGTCGGCATGCAAAGAATGTGGCGCAAAACGGGTTAATCACACTTGGTCAAAATTGAACTTCGTTGCGATGGCAAAAGTCGTCGGAACTCTGGGCAAATTCATAGTTCCAGCATACTACCTGCCTACGCAGCACACTCACGCTACGGTAAGGTCAATACTTTCTCGTCTCGAGGAAGTCGAAAACGGAGGGGTCACATTTACGGGGCTCGCCCAGAGAAAAGAAGCCGACGATGCCTTGAAGTTCGGGCATCTCATCACTCTGAATGTGTTAAGACTGCAGAAAGAGCATTTCAGCTTGGAATTTCTTAATCAAAATCTGGAAGCCCTCGGTAAAGACTACATAGATATCTGGCATCCGGATGCTGCAGAAACCGTGTCGTCTGCTTGATCAGAATTCTTTCAACCTCGCTCTTGCAACCTGTTCGTAAACGGAAAGGTTTTCTGCGTTTTCTATTTGTCAGGGCACGGCTTCAGCCGTGCCAAAAAACGGCGTCGTTTTTGCTCTTCCTTTTGCGCGCTTCACCCGCGCAAGGTAGTCACGTCGCGGCTCAGACCTTTTAACCGGCGGCCGGCGGATTTCGACGGCCCGTTCGCTGGAATTCGCAAGCGCGTGCATCGTCCGCGCAAAACACCACAGCGTTAGCTGGCGCGATGGTATTATGCTCTGAACGTTCACCCCGGAGCGAATCTCTTGCAAAGCCTGCGCCACCCGTCGAGGAGACTGGATGAGACGAAAGGATGTGACGCCATTGACTACGATTGCTAAGAGTGAGAAAGCGGTGTTCGTTTTCCTCAATGTCGTTCTAGCGACAATCTGGGTACGCTTTCTCGTCCGCTTAATTACACGGTGGGACTTTATGGGACATGGCGTTCGTGTTCCCGTCACTTTATTTATGCTTTTTTTCAGCTTGTGGTGGCTGACGGCAATTCTCGAAAATAGGCGAGCAATTCCTTTGCTGATGGCGGGTGGTGTATTGATGACCGTGATTGAAATCGTAGGGAAGTTCATGTAGGCGCGCGGCGGGTTGCCACGCTACGCGATCCGTTCAGACTATTTGCGAATTGGGTGACGGGTGGCCCACTTAACCGCGTGAGTTAACCCACCGAACGACTCAGCGCGGACAGCTACACACGATGTTCATGACGGCTAGAAGCTGTCTGATAAATTGGCTTTCGTCAGGGCACGGCCTGCCTGCCCGCCGCGGCGGGCAGGCAGGCTTCAGCCATGCCGAAAAACCACGTCGTCTGTTCTTCGTTAGGGCACGGCTTCAGCCGTGCCAAAGAACCGCGCCGTCTTTCTCTTCCTTTTGCGCGCTTCACCCGCGCAAGGTAGTCACGTCGCGGCTCAGACCCTTTAACCGTCGGGCGGCGGATTTTAAGGGCGCGCTCGCTGCAATCTGCAAGTGCGTGCGGCACCCGCATCCATGCCAGTCCGGTCACTGTTCGATGAACTAGCGCGGTGATATCATCCGTCCATCGCTGTTATGTCACAAAAGGAATGCTGCCGCGATGCCTGTGTCACCCGCCGACCAAAACTATCAATCAGCTATCAGCAAACCATAAAAATGGCTATGGGTAACGCCTCAAAATCCTGGCAAACTGCTCTATCCGACGCTCACGACGCCGCAGAGGCCACAATGAAGGGAAGAGTCATGAAAATGTGCGGTTTAACGATGATGTGTCTCCTCCTGACAATGACGGTTGCTGGACAAACTGTGCAACTGGCTGCCGAGCCGAACATACCAAGGCTCTTGGAAGCGAGGTTGCCCCTATATCCGGCTGTCGCTGAGGCTGCCCATATCACTGGCAAGGTGGTCGTTGAGGTGACTGTCGCCGGCGGCAAAGTAGCGAACACAACAGTGAAATCTGGAAATCATTACCTGGCATTCCCAACAGTCGAAACTCTGAAGACTTGGCGGTTCGATGCCACCGTGAACCGCACGTTCACGGTGACGTACACCTATGAAATCGCCGGGGAGCCAACCGATGATCCTACCAACCCGAAAGTCGAAATTCTCCCTTCTCTGGATGTAAAGGTCACAGCGCGTCCAGTCAAGCCAACGTGTAGTGACTGCGGAGCACCGCCAATGAAGCTTCTCCCTCATAGCGCAGGTGCGAACCACGAATCGGATCACGTCGATCCGCAGAAGCCGCAGTGAGCTTACGATGCGAGGGAATAGCACGATGACGCAATCCGCCGTTTGTGCATCGCACGTGTGTTTCGCGTCATATTGGTTCACCGGCAAAGAACGCGACAGCGAGTCGGGGCTGGACAATTTTGGCGCGCGGTACAATGATCCGACGATCGGGTCGGCAGCATATCCGGCGTGGGGCCTATCCGACACCTATGACCGCCACGGGAACCGCACGGCGCAGAGCATCTCGTCGGGCTGCACGGGGATTACCTGCCCGACCAGTTCCCTCACAATTAGCACCTCGACGAATCGAGTGACGGGCTCGCCGTACAATTACCAGGAGATCAAACCACACAATCCTTGGCCAAACTGAGGTGGATTATGACTAGGAATTTTCGGTGGCTAGCTTTCGTAGTTACGGTCTTTTGGGCATGGACTGCAACGACTCAAAATTTGAAAGTGACTCTGCCGATGGTGGCCGGAGCAACAGTGCCGCTCTATCCGCCATTGGCACGTGCAGCCAATGTACAGGGTGTTGTTCACGTGAAGATCACCACAGATGGGCATCACGTGATTGCTACGCATGTAGAGGACGGGCCCAAACTTTTAGCAACCGCTGCCGAAGAGAATGCTCGAACTTGGGAGTTCGCGACTCACGATCCGACCACGTTCACGGTGACTTATCATTACAAACTAGATGCCAAGTTGGCGGGCAACCCCAATAATCCGATAGTCATACTCCGGCTACCGACCGAGGTGGAGGTTTCCAGTGCGCCGTTGGTCCTCGACACATCGGGTACGAGTGCCGTTTACGAGGACGGACACGCTGGCGGTATGACAGCAGCGGTGAAGTGAATATCAGAAACCTGTTTAGGGATCGAACTGGCGGGTGCCCCGTCCTGCTTGCCCTGACGAAGGAAGGGAGCGTTTTGAGCGCGTGCCAACACGCACAGCAAAGGGTGGGAGTTTGAATTTTCTTGCTCGTGACAGAAGGAGTCAAAATTCAAACTGACCACCAACCCGGCGCTCCAATAAATTGCGCGAAGCCTCCTCTAAGCGTATATTGGCGGGCGCTCCGGAAAGAATTAGGTCGGCTTCCGCTGCGTTTCGCCATTCGCGTCGTCGAGGAGGAACCATGAAAAAAATTCTCGCATCTCTCGCTGCACTCATCATCATGGCCGTCACGCCCATGGCCGCGCAGGCTCCGGGAGTTTCCGAAGTCTACGCGCAGATCCGCGCGGAAGAGACCAACAATTCCAAAATCATGTGGATCATTCACGAAGTCGCCGACGTCTATGGCCCGCGCCTCACCGGCACGCCCAATCTCAAAGCCGCCGACGACTGGGCCGTCAGGACCATGACTTCCTGGGGCCTTTCCAACGTCCATCTCGAGCCCTGGACTTTTCAGCCGCCCAGCGCCGCCACGCCCGTCCCCGGTTGGGAGAACATGGAATTGCAGGCCGCCGCCGTTTCTCCCTTTCACGGTCAGTTGATCGTCAAGCCGCTCGCGTGGACTCCCAGCACCAAGGGCGTCGTCACCGCGCGCGTCGTTCTCATTGATCCTCCCGGATTGGCCGCGCCCACCGGCGGCTTCAATTTCTTTGGAGGCGGCCCGCAACCGAAAGAGCCGGATTGGGCCGCGCCTCCGATGCCGCCAGCCGCGAAGCCCGAACCGCCGAAGCAGCCGACGCAAGCGGAACTCGACGCCTATTTGAATTCCGTCCGCGACAAAGTTCGCGGCGCAATCGTTTTCGTCGGTAAGCACGTCGAAGTTCCCGAAGATATGTTCCCCGCTCCCATGCGCCGTCCCGAAGACGAATGGAAGTCGCGCTTCAGTTCCGCGAATCCGCGCCCATTCCGTTTCCCGCAGCCGCAGCCATTGCCGGAAGGCGAATTGTCGCGCGCCGAAGTTTCGCGCCAGGTGGATCAGTTCCTCGTCGATAATGGCGCGCTCGTGCGCGTCAATGACGCAGCCCGCGCCCACGGCGTAATCGTCGCGCAGCAAAACAACACTTACGACTGGACGCGCGCCGTTCCCACGCTCATCATGCGCAACGAAGATTACGGCCGCATTTCTCGCATCATGGACGACGGCACGCCCGTCACCCTCCGCATCAATATTCAAAATCGCGAATATCCTCGCGGCGCCACGGTCTATAACGCCATCGGCGAAATCCCCGGCACCGACAAGAAAGACGAAGTCGTCATGCTCGGCGGCCACTACGATTCCTGGCATGGTGCCACCGGCGCCACCGACAACGGCATCGGCGCCTCGATGATGCTCGAAGCCATCCGCATTCTCGCCGCGTTGCATGTGCAGCCTCGCCGCACGATTCGCGTCGCGCTGTGGTGCGGCGAAGAAGAAGGCTTGCTCGGCTCGCTCGCTTACGTTCGCCAGCATTTCGGCAGCTTCGAAGATCCCAAGCCCGAATACGCCAAGCTCGACGCTTATTTCAATATCGACTCCGGCACGGGCAAGCCGCGCGGCGCGAGCGTCTTCGGTCCGCAGGCCGCTGCGCAAATGATCGGCAACGCTCTC
>JASHRL010000204.1 GCA_030037355.1 Candidatus Acidiferrales bacterium
CGGCTACAGCACGCCGGATCATTTGGAAGCGCTGCGGCGCTACGGGCCGACTCCGCTGCACCGTTTTTCGTATGCACCGGTGCGGGAAGCGACCTGCTGGGCCGCGCACGCGACGCAGGAAGCGCTGCCGCTCGCGCAGGCTTCTACGGCACCCCAAAATGCCACAGAGCATAACGCTTCTTCCGCCACTTCCTTAAGCGCCATAGCCGGTGAATAATCCGCTGAAAAGCCGCCTTTCGAACCGATAGAACTAAAGTACCAGATACTTTTTCCTTACACATTCCGCGCAATTTAGCGCTGAACTGCCGGATTCGTGTTTACTTTAGACAGGGACAATATGGACCAGCCCACCAAGCCGAATGGGAGTTCCGCGCCCTCTTCCTCGCGGGAAATGCGCGGGCGCGAAGATAGCCAGAAGACCGTCCTGCTGAGCGAAATCCCGGATGCGCAAGCCTTAATCGACGAAGCCGCCTCGGCCAGCGCGAAGATGAACCTGACAACGTCGAGCCTGGCGGCGCTTTCGCAGCGCTACGACATTCTGAGCGAAGCGGGCCATGGGAACATGGGGAACGTCTACAAGGCGCGCGACCGCGAAACGAGCGAGACGGTGGCGCTGAAGCTCATCAAGCCAGAGATTGCGTCGGATCAGGCGATGATGGAGCGGTTCAAGAATGAGCTGCTCTTTGCGCGAAGAATCACGCACAAGAATGTTTGCCGCGTGTACGACTTCAACCGCATCGGCGGCGTGGCGTACACGTCGATGGAATTCGTCGAGGGCGAAAGCCTGAGGTCGGTGTTGAACCGCTTCGGCGGATTGCCTGTGCGCAAGGGAATTGACCTGGCGACGCAGATCTGCTCGGGATTGAAGGAGGCACACGCGCAAGGGATCGTGCATCGCGATCTGAAGCCGGAAAACGTGATGATCGACAAGCAGGGCAACGTGAAGATCATGGATTTCGGCATCGCGCGTTCCATGGAAGCGGGGACGCGGCTGACAGGAGCGATGATTGGCACGCCAGCGTACATGGCGCCGGAGCAAGTGGCGGGAAAGCCAGTTGACTACCGGACGGATATTTATTCGCTGGGATTGATGCTGTACGAAATGTTCACGGGATCGGAGACATTCCACGCGGATACGGCCGTGGCCGTCGCGGTCAAGCAGATGCAGGAAGCGCCAAGACCGCCGCACGAAATCGATCCGAACATCCCTGTTTTTATCGAGCGCGCAATCTTGAAGTGCTTGGAAAAAGATCCGGCGAAGAGATTTCAGTCGATTGGTGAGTTGGAGACAGCGCTGCGCGCGACGCGGGTAACGGGCGCGATCCCTGCTTCCGCAGTGGCGGCAGCGACACCTGTCGTGGCTGCGGCGATGACGCCGACAAGCGGACTGGTGAAGCATCCGACGGCCGCGACCGTTGCGGTTGCAGGCACACTGCTGACTGGAGCGCCAAAAGCAAAGAGGACGTCGCCGATTGCGTGGGTGTTAGTCGGCGCATTTTTGGTGCTGGCAACGCTTGGCGGACTGCGCGCGATGACCGTGGTGAAGAAGGCGCAGCAAATTTCCACGCCAGACATTGCGGCCGCGCCCACGCCTCCGGCAAAAGCTTTTGTGATCCCGCCGCGACCAGCTCCGCAGCCGCCTGCTGCAAACGCAGTCGCCGCGGTTCATCCGAAACCGCCCGCGCAAGCCCCGGCGACTCCTGTGGTTTTCCCGCACGTGGAATATGCCAACAAGCCCGCAGCGCAGAGTCCGCCAAAGGAAGCCGCAACCGGGCCGATTTATATCTGGGTTGGGCGATTCGAGAAGGAAGAGCGCGCGCAAAACGTGTCGAGGAGAATCGAGAGCCACGGGAACCCAGTGGTTGTGCTGCCGAAACCGAATCCGAAGGGCGGGCAGTTTTTTGTGGTGTTCACCGGGCCGTACAACGAAAAGAAAGCACAAAACGTACAGAAGTGGTTAGAAAGCCAGGGATTTTTCTTCGTTCATCAAGTCCGGGCCCCAGCCGTGAATCGCCCTGAAACCAATTAACAGGCGACGCGAAGACTCGAGAAGAGGCGATGAGCGATAGCGCAGGAATCGAATACGGAACGCGAAGCGACACGGGACGCGTCCGCGAAAACAACGAAGACAGTTCGTGCATCGCGCCGGAGCTGAATCTCTTCGTGCTTTCCGACGGGATGGGCGGGCAGGCCTCCGGCGAAATCGCGAGCCGGCTGACCACGGAGACAGTCGTGGCGCACTGCCGCGACGCGGAGCAAAATCCGGCGCTGCCATTGATCGGAGGGCGGCTGGAAGGAATTTCCGACGCTACGAACCGGCTGGTGAGCGCGGTGCGGCTGGCAAATCGCGTGGTGCACAAGGCGGCGAAGCGCGACGCGGCGCAGGCCGGAATGGGCGCGACGGTTGTGGCGGTGGTGGTCAACGGCGAGCGCGTCAGCCTGGCGCACGTGGGAGACAGCCGCGCATACCGACTTCGCAACGGCGAGCTGGAGCGGCTGACGCAGGATCATTCGTTTATTGCTGAGCAGGTCCGGCATGGATTGATGACCGAGCAGGATGCGGCGAACAGCAACCTGCAGAACGTGCTGTTGCGGGCGCTGGGTGCCGAGGCGGAGGTTGAGGTCGAGGCCGGCGAAGAAGTCCTGATGGAGGGCGACACGATTTTGCTGTGCTCGGACGGGCTGACGCACGAGCTCTCGGATGCACAGATCGCCGGGGCGCTGGGCGACGCGGACGACCCGCAGGAAGCGGCTGACCGGCTGGTGGATTTGGCAAACGAAGCAGGCGGCGAAGACAACATTACGGTCATCGTGGTGCGTAGCGCGCCAAGGCTTGTGGGTACAATTTCCAAAATCGGCAAATGGTTCCGGGGCTCCTGAAGGATATTGAGGGAGGAGAGAAATGCCGAAACTGGTCTTGAAATTCCAAAATTCGGTGCTGAAAGAAGCGGCAGTGGGCGAGAGAGAGGTGAGTATCGGGCGCTCGCCGGATAACGGACTGGTGATCGACAATCCGGCCGTATCGCATTATCACGCGCGCGTCTTCAATGAAGAAGGCCGGCTGATGATCGAGGATTTCGGGAGCATGAACGGAACTTTTGTAAACGGGCAACGCGTCAAGATGGTGGCGCTGAAACCAGGCGATTCCGTGGAGATCGGCAAACACACGATCCTCGTGGCGGACTCGCGCGAAACGGGCGACCCATTCTTCAAAGGCGGCGTGCCGCGGCCAGCGGCTCCGAAAATCAATGAGACGGTGATGCTGGACACGAAAGAACGGCGCGAATTTCTGCAGAAGGTCGCGGCAGTGGGTGAAAGCGCGCAGCCGGCCCCGGCGCGCGTGAAGGTGGCGACGCTCGTGGTGAAAAACGGCAAGACTAACCAGAAAGAATATACGCTCAGCGACAAACTGACGGTGATCGGCAGGTCGGCGATGGCCACAGTAAAACTGAAGGCGTGGTTCGCACCGAAAGTGGCTGCGCAGATCAATCGCCGCGAGGACAATTGCTACTACATCGGCGCGGCGGAAAAAGTGCCGACAATCAATGGGCAGCCGGTGATTCATCCGGCGAAGCTTTCTTCGGGGGACATCATCGAGGTGGCGGGGATCCAGCTCGAATTCGTGTACCGCGACTAAGGCCGCAAAGCTGCGCTTTCTGCGCCGGCGGGGCGGCATTTCTTCCTGGAAGGCGCTAAAGCAGATGTTATCGAGTTCTTATACGAGTTCGCGGCAGTTCGTTGACCCCTGTTTTTCGCGTGTGCTACCGTAAATCAGTCTCAGAGAACCGGTCGAATTTTGCCCTGATGGGGGCGTTTCCGCGACAGACGCGGGGGTAGGGGTATCGAAAACGCATGGCCTTGAATAAAGCCAAAGCCATGGAGTCGGCGCTGAAGGCGCTGAACCAGGGAAAAGTCGCTCAGGCGATTCAGGAATATCAGACGATCCTGCGGAGTGATCCGAACGATCAGGTCGTGCTGATGACCGTGGGCGACCTTTTCGTGCGGCAGAACAGCATGCCGCAGGCCGTGGAGTATTTCGAGCGGCTGGCGCAGCTCTACCTGAATAACGGCTTCAACAGCAAAGCCATCGCGATCTACAAGAAAATCTCCAAGCTGGCTCCCAACGAGACTCAGCCGCTCGAAAAACTCGCCAACCTTTACGTGCAACAAGGAATCTTGAGCGAAGCGCGGCCAATCTTTCTGCAGCTCGCCGAAGCACACCTGAAAGGCAATCAGACAGCGAAAGCGGTCGACGTTCTGCGCCGGCTGCTGGACGTCGAGCCGGACAACCCGCGCGTGCAGCGGCGGCTGGCGGAATTGTATCTGGCAATGGGCCAGAAAAAGGAAGCGGCGGAAACCTATCTGCACTATTCGCGCTACCTCTACGAACACGGCGACGCTGCGGAAGCGCAAAAAATGGCCGACGCGTGCCTGGCTGCGGAGCCCGGGAACACAGCGGCACTGCTGCTGAAAGCGCGCATGCTCGGAGCGTCCGGAAACGCGAATGAAGCGCTGGATACTCTGGCGAAACTCCCGGACGCGGATTCGAATTCCGAGATGATGACGCTGCAGGTGGATATTTGCCTGAAGGCCGGAAAGACGGATCGCGCGGTGGAGTTGGTGCAACACGCGGGACTGAAAGGCCCTGAGAAGTTCACGCTGGCGCTGCGGGTGGCCAATGTGTTGATTGATGCGGAAGAAATCGACAAGGCGCTGGCGGTCGTTGACGGGCTGCGCGAACCGGCGATTTCCGCGGGGCAGCAGGAGAATCTTGCACGAGTCCTTGCAGACGTTGCTGAGCGCGTGAAAGACCGCGCGGAACCGCAGGAATGGCTCGTCGATCTTTACCGTCGGACGGGCGACAACAATCTTTCCGACGCGCAAGCGCAGCTTGCCGACGCGCTGGCCAACCAGGGTCAATTCGGGCGCGCGGAAGAGATCCTGAACGAAATTCTGGAACGCGAGCCGGATAACGAACTGGCGAGGCAGCGCCTCGCGCAAGTGCGGAAAACGATGGGGCAGGCGGCGAGCGGGCCAGCGGACCTTGCCGCTGCGGCGCCGATAGAACCTTCCCGCGAGCCGCTGATTGGAGCGCCCATCGCGCCGGTGGCCGCCGCGAACGAATTGGGCCTCGACGACGAAACGCAGCGATTCATCACGCAGGCGCTGACGGATGTGGATTTGTTCTCGAGCTACGGGCTTTCGCAGAAGGCCGTGCAACTGCTCGAACATATTTTGGAGCGCATTCCAGGGCATGCGCCGACGCTCGAACGACTGCTGGACATGACTCTGGGGACTGGCAACGACCGGCGCACGGCTGAACTCGCAGCACAACTGGAACAGATTTACACTCAGCGCGGAGACGCGAAGAGCGCTGAACGCTTCACGGAGCTTCGCCGGCGGTTCCAGCGAGCCTCAGGCGTATCGGATGAAGAACTCCTTCAGGCCGCGGCTCAGCAAGCCGCTAGCGCCCAACCGGAAGCTGTCGAGACGAGCGTCGCTCAAGGACAGGAAGAAGCTCCGGCGGAATTCACGATTCCCGGCGGCGCGAGCGAACAAGAGACTTCCCCACCAGAAGGCGCGCAGCCTGCGGCGCAGTCCGCAGCGCCAGCGGAACATGAGATCGATCTTTCCGATGAGTGGGCGCAGATCGCGGCGTCCATGGAAACACAGCCCGCGGCGGCGCCGGCAGAGAATCCTCCTGCAGCGCATCCGCCAAAGGAAGTTTTCCCCGCTGCGCCCGCGGAATCCGCTGAAGCGAAGATTGCAGAGTCGGAAGTGAGCGAGTTCGAGCTTGAACTCGTTGAGGAGCCGGCGGCAGAAGACGCGAAGAGCGAAGTTGCGGGCGGTGAAGCGACCTCAGGCGAGAGTTTCCTCGATCAGCTTGTGGCGGAAGTTGAAAGCATGGAGGCTGCGCCTGCACAGAAGCCGGCACCAGCGGAGAAACCTGCGCCTCCAAAGCCGGAAGCGAAACCTGCTGCGGCAAAGGCGAAGCCGACGCCAGAGCCAAAACCCGTTCCCGCAGCGCCGATTCCGAAGGCCGCGCCACCGCCTCCACCCGCTCCGCCGGTGAGCGAACCCGTTTTAGCGCACGCACAGGAAGCTGCGCCAGCCATTGCTGGAGGCAATGCGAATGAACTGAGCGAAGTCTTCCAGGAATTCCGAGCCGAACTCGGAGAGATGAGCGAGCAGGACGAAGACGAGGATCTCGAGACGCACTACAATCTTGGAATTGCGTATCGCGAGATGGGCCTGCTCGACGAAGCCATTGGCGAATTCCAAAGAGTGGCCAAGGCGGTGAGCGAGGGCCGGCCGTTCCAGTATGCGATGCAGTGTTCGACGCTGCTGGCCGTCACTTTTATGGACAAGCAAGAACCGAAAATCGCTGCGCTGTGGTACCAGCGAGCGCTGGAAATACCGGAACTCGATCCAGAAACTGTGCTCGCCTTGCGGTATGATTTAGGCGTAGCCGAGGAGCAAGCTGGAAACGCCCAGGCGGCGCTGGACAGCTTTCGCCAAGTCTACGCCATGAATATCGACTATCGCGACGTGGCCGAGCGGATCGCGGCGCTCCAAAAACACTGACGCTGACTTTGACCAACCGCATACTTCGCGTGCTGCTGCTACTCCTCTGGCTCGAGCTGGGATTGCTGCTCATTGTGATTCCGTGGATGAACGTCTGGGACGCGAACTATTTTCTGAATCGCTATCCAACACTGATTCCGATTTTGCTCAATCCCTATATTCGCGGGGCGATTTCGGGTTTAGGCGTAGTGGATGCGGTTCTGGCCGTGGATTCGTTCCGGCACAAGCGTAGCGCGCTTGCGCCGCGCTCCTGATCTTCCCGAGCACAAGCATGATTTTGTGCTACGTCACCGACAGGCACCTGATCCGTTCCGATTCGCCAAAAGAAGCTTTGCTTGCAAGCATAGAGATCGCTTCGGCAGCAGGCGTCGACTGGATACAGATCCGCGAGAAGGATTTGGAAGCGCGAGAGCTGGTGGATTTGACGCGGCGGGCAATCGCGGCGGCGAAGCGTGCGGGCAAAGCGCGTGTCTTGGTAAACGATAGGCTCGATGTGGCGCTTGCGGCCGGCGCAGCGGGGGTTCACCTCGGCGGAGATTCGGTTCCCGCGGCGGAGGTTGCGCGCTGGAGGCGCGAGCAGAATATGACGGGCGAGTTCCTGATCGGTGTGTCGTGCCATCGGGTGGAAGAAGCGAAAGAAGCCGAGGAGGCCGGAGCAAGTTACATTTTCTTCGGGCCGATTTACGAAACCCCGTCAAAAATCGGCTTGGGCGCGCCGCAAGGCATCGAAAGGCTACGCGAGGTGTGCGCAAGCGTGTGCGCACCGGTTCTTGCGATTGGCGGAATCACCGAAGAGAAAGCCAAGGCCTGCTTTCGGGCAGGTGCGCGAGGAATCGCGGCCATCCGGCTCTTTCAGCATGCGTCAGACGCCGCAGCAATGAAACAACGCGTCGCACAGCTCCGGGCTCTTCCCTAATAACTTTTGTGTTATGGATGCACTACGTTAAGCGCCGAGCCATCGGCCGATCGGTTCCCAGTTTTCCACGTGGTCGCAAACAACTTTAATGACTCCTGTAATCGGAATCGCAAGCAGAAGTCCCATTGCGCCCCACAACCATCCCCAGAAAAGAAGCGCGATGGTCACGGCAACTGCATTGAGGTGAACTCGCCGACCGATAAAGGCGGGCAGCAAGTAATTTGCCGCCATAAGATGAAAGAACGCCAGCATGGCGCAAATTCCGACGAAGGGGCCAACGGTGTGAAATTGGCGGATCGCTATGATCAGTGGGGGAAGCCAGGACATCACCAGGCCGATGTAAGGAACCATGTTGGCCAGGCCCGAGGCAAGAGCCGTCAGGAATGGAAAATCGAGGCCGATGGCCCAGAAAAACACCCAGCTGGCAATCACGAGAATGAGCGCGACGAGCGCTGTGCCGACGACGTAACTGCGCAGCATGTTACTGACTTCGGAAAGCGCGAGTTTCACGCGCGTCCGTTCCTTCAAGGGAAACAATTCCATGGTGGCGTGCCAGATTTTTCTTTTGGCAACGAGCATGAAAAATACGAGGAACGGGAGAAAGGTGGCGACGAAAACGACCGTATAGAGCGAACCCACGCGCGCGAGGAGAGCGTCGCGGACGGGATGCGATTCGGTGACGGCGACCACCCCTTTCGGTTCGCGCGCCGCGGGTGCGATTTCATTGACGCGCGATTCGATCAGATTCAGTCGTTTTTCGACACCGCTCACGACGGAGCGGATAGGCGCCCGATACTCGGGCCAGTTCGCACCGAATTGGTCGAGGCTGCCGACCAACAACGAACCGGCCGCGAACACGGCTGAAAACGCAATCAGGAGAACCACCAAGGAACCAACCACGCGCGGCAGGCGAAACATTTCCAGCCAGACGACGATGGAATCGAGAAAATAGGCCATCAGAATCGCGACAAGCAGGGTAACGACCACGCTCGAAGCGAGATAGCAAAAGGCGATGACGATTCCTGCCGCAATGATGCGCGCACTCGTCGTTGCCGGACGCAGCGGCTTCTGCTCCGAGACATCTCCAGCGATCGTTTCCGGCATTTGTTCGACGATACCACAGAGATAGCAAAAGCAAGCAATGGCCATGTCTGTGGGACGGAGCGAAACTTGCCTGGGACGCAGAAGGTGGGCTAACTTACAACTCGTGGCTATCGGCCTCGCATTTCCGGTGAACGCAATTTCCCAGCTTCACTTCCGCGCGGTCATCGACATCATCGTCATTGCGGTCATCGTTTATTACATACTGAACCTGCTCAAGGGCACGCGAGCGGTTCAGATGGCGGTCGCGATCCTGCTGCTGGTGGCCTTCTACTACGGAGCGCGGTGGGCGCGACTTGGCATGATCGAGTGGCTGCTGACGACGCTGTTGCCCTACTTCGTCATCGCGCTAATCATTCTGTTTCAGCCGGAAATTCGGCGTGCACTTTCGAGGCTGGGGCGCGCACCTCTGTGGCGGGCCTTCGGTCCCTATTTTTCGCAGGGCGGAGACGATGACCTGGTGCTGGCGGCGACGCATTTCTCACAGAACCGAATCGGCGCGCTGATTGTGCTGGAACAGGCGATTGGGCTGCGAACATACATCGAAAGCGGGATCCCGCTCGACGCGATTCTAAGCTACGACCTGCTGCTAGCGATTTTCCGGCCGGGCGGACCGCTGCACGATGGAGCCGTGATTGTTTCCGGAGGACGCGTGGCAGCGGCAGCGTGCTTTTTGCCTCTTTCGCTGAATCCGACAATTTCGAACCAGCTCGGCACGCGGCACCGGGCGGCGATCGGCATCTGCGAGGAAAGCGATGCCGTGGTGTTGATTGTTTCTGAAGAAACCGGTTCGATCGGTGTGGCCACAGGTGGCACAATCGAGATGGGCTTGACCCCCGAACGCCTGAGCGAAAGACTCGGCCAACTGACGAAGCGTCCGCGCCGCTTGCCGGTGCTGCCCGTGGCGCCATCGGAACGCGCTACCGCGAGGAAATAAGGATGCGCTGGTTTCGCAAATGGGTGCTGCACAACTGGAGCCTGAAACTCATGGCGCTGCTGATTTCGTTCCTGCTGTGGGCGACGTACAGCGCGGAGCCCGTGGCTGAAATCGGGTTTGCGGTGCCGATTGAATTTGTGAACGTCCCGTCGAGGCTGGAAATTGCGAATGATGTGCCGACCGTGGTGCATATTCGCGTGCGGGGACGCTCGGCGCTGCTTCGGCGGCTGACACCTTCTGACCTGGGAATCAGCCTCGATCTTTCCGGACGAACGGGAGGAGCAGGGATGGTCGAACTCGACGCGCAGGAGGTCGACGCACCCTACGGAGTGCAGATTGTGCGCATCGATCCACAAGAGCTTCGTGTACATCTTGTGCCGCGCGATAATTCTCCATGAACGATTCTGCGCATTTCGTGTGCTAGACTGTGAAGCCCAGCGAATCCTGGATTTTTTCGGACTCATGCCCAAAGAGCTCTTCGGCACAGACGGTA
>JASHRL010000205.1 GCA_030037355.1 Candidatus Acidiferrales bacterium
TTCGCCGAGCAGGACGATCATGCGGCGAACGAGATCCGCAATCGTTTCTTCTCCGGCCAGATGTATTGTTTCTGTATCCATCGATTCTTTACGCATTTCGACTCCTTGGCCTACTCGTGTTCATCGACCCTATACTCAAAACTGTTCTTTGCTGTTTCTTCGATCCTTACACTTACAACGCGCGCGTGTGGAAAACCCGAGAGTCGGCGGAAGATCACGCGGCAAAGATTCTCCGTAGTGGGGACGCAGTCGCGAAATTCGGGAATTTGTTCGTTCAAGTATACATGGTCAAAATCTCGGAGCACTTTTTCCTGGACGAACTGATCGAGTTCAGTGAGATTGGCAATCATTCCGGTCTCTGGATTCACCGGGCCGCGCACGGCTACTTCGATCGTGTAGTTGTGGCCATGACCATGAGCGTTCGCGCATTTGCCGAAAGTCTGTGTGTTCTGCTCCTGCGTCCACTCCGGACGAAACAGCCGGTGCGACGCGGGAAACGAATACCGGCGATTGAGCGACAATTTCATGCACCGTTCCTTGCGCAATCCACGAACAGGTCCGGAGACTCGAACAAACGAATCCGATCCAGTCGGCCATGGCTGATCTTGGGCTCAAGGATTTGCCACAGGGCGGATGCGATTTCTTCGCATGTCGGAATCTTGCCGGCAAGTTCCGGGACTTCGTAATTCAAATGGCGATGATCCAAACGCTGCATGACTTCACGGTCGAGAATTTCCTTGAGTTCCTTCAAATCCAGAATCATTCCAGTTTTCGGGTCAGGCTCGCCGGCAATCGTCACCTCAAGAACATAGTTGTGCCCATGACCATGAGCATTGTTACACTTGCCGAAAATTCGGCGATTGTCTTCCGGGGATAGGTCGGAATTGTGGTAAAAATGTGCGGCCGAAAATTCGAGTTTTCGCGTGATACGCATCATGGCTCTTCGACGAAATACTCCCGCCCCTTCCAGGTCACCTTACCGCGACGGTATTTCCGTGCAGAAGCACTTATAGCCGCAGCGTAGAGAGTGGCTCCAACTACATAGTATATGATGAGCCCCCAGAAATAACGATTCGAGGTTAGCTCGCGCCCGTAGAGCACGTGTCTCACCAGAAGGTCGGCGAGCCCAACCAAGATAAGCCAATCGCCAAGTTCGCCGCGTAGCGCAAATCCGGTCACAATCAAGATTGTGGCGAGCCACGGAACGGCTTTTAGGAATTCCCGTAAAATGGCGCGGCGCGTTCCGCCGAACAGAAGCCAAAGGTTCTTCGTCCAGCCTTCCCACATGGGGCGTAAGCCTCGGTACATTCGCGTGCGAGCAATTCCCACGCCGGGCGCGAAGTGGGGGCGCAAGCCAGCTTGCTTGGCGCCGTGGGCGAGAGCGACATCTTCAAGGACAGAATTTGCAACGGAACGGTGGCCGCCGATTTTTTCGTATGCGTCGCGACGAACGAACAAAAATTGGCCGTTTGCGGCGGCATCTGGAAGAGACGGATCGTTTACGCGTGCGAAGCTGAATCTACGTGAGAGCCGACAATAGATAAAAGGAATTAAGGCGCATTCGGTGAAAGTCCTAGTGATCTGCTCAGGAGAATACGACACGAGCGCTGCGTCGTGAACGCGAACATCTTCAAGAGCGCAATGCACGGCTCCAGGAAGAAGAACCGTGTCTGCATCGGTGAACAAGAGCCATTCGCCGCGCGCAATCTGAGCACCAGACCAAGCCGCATAGTTCTTACCAAGCCAGCCATTGGGAAGCGTATCCACGTCGAGAACTTTCAATTGTGGTCGGGTTTTCAAAAGGCCAGACAAAATTTCGCCTGTGCGATCCGTCGACGCGTCATTGACGACGATAATCTCGGCGATTTCTGGCTGTGCAGCCAGGCTGGTTACGCATGCTTCAATATTCGCTTCCTCGTTCCGCGCTGGCACGACTGCGGAAATTTCGGGCGTTGGCATGCGATGAGAGAAATGGAGCGGCTCTGATGAAGCAGCCCAGCGTTCGTGAAAAATATATCATAGTGTTATAAAATATTGGCCGAAGACAGACATGAAGAGAAAAATCCTGAGCGGAGTGACATTGGGGGCGGTCGCGGGACTACTCATCCTGTTTGCGATTCCTAGTTACAAGTACGGCGAGGCCAGTCCAGCCGGATCCGTGGCAAAACCGTTTTCATTTGAATTGAACGGGAAGCCGGCACTGCTTTCCGATTTGCGCGGGAAAGTTGTCGTGCTCAACTTCTGGGCGACATGGTGCCCGCCCTGTGTAGAGGAAACGCCTTCTCTTGTCGCGCTGCAACGCGAAATCCAGTCAAAAGGCGGCGTTGTATTGGGCGTTAGCGTCGATAAGGACGCCCAAGCCTATACTCAATTCCTACAGACGAGTGGGATCGATTATCCTACCTACCGCGACCCGGACTCGAAAATACCCTCGGAATACGGCACTTTCGTTTATCCTGAAACGTACATCATCGATCAGCAAGGAAAAATCGCCCGCAAGCTCGTCGGAGCGCAGGACTGGACGAGCCCCGAAATGACGGCGTACCTTAACTCCCTCCTCAGCAAGAACTAGTCCTTCACTCGCCTGACGTTCTTTGCGATTATGCGTCCATTTGACATAGGGGGAGGGGGTATGTTATCTTGCTTCGAGGAAGAACGCTCTCGATGAAGCATGAACAGAACGGACGCGCCAAATGTGGCTGCGAAACTAAAATGCGCGGGAAGAAGGCGATTGCTGTCGATCCTGAGATTCGGCGGTCGAACCTGAAACGGCTGCGGCGAATTGAGGGACAGGTTCGCGGTTTGCAAAAAATGGTAGAAGCAGACCGTTATTGCGCTGACATTCTTGTACAGATTTCGTCCGTGCAGGAAGCTCTGCGCGGAGTGGGGCGAAATCTCATGAAGAATCATCTGCGGCACTGCGCGACCGATGCTATTCGCAAAGGCGGAGCGCGGCAGGCAGAGGAGACGTACGACGAACTGCTCGACCTAATCTATAGGTATTCGCGATGATCGTAGATTTTGGCATGCAGACAAAGAACGAGCCCAGACGTGGTGGTCATCAGTGCTCGATAACCCGCAAAGTGCACTTTATCGCACCAGCACTTATCGCGATGATCTCGCTCTTTCCTCCAATCGTAAATGCGGAGCGCGGTTGTTTTTCAAAGAGCATGAGCGCTGATCGATGTGCACTGCTATGCATGGCAGGGTTGCCAAACAGGGTGAGGCTCACGCCAAGTAATCCCGGCACTTACGGCGCGGCGGCGCAGAATGCCTCAATGGCCGGCATGAAAGGCATGCCGACACCTCTGCCGCCTACCGCGGAATTATTGATGCAAGAGGCTTCAGGTACAAGTATGAATCCTGCTTCGGCGCCTATGCCTATGCGCATGCTCGTGCGTGCGAACTGGAATTTGAACTTTATGGGCGATGCATTCGTGACGGACACTCAACAGTCCGGACCGCGGGGCGCTGACAAACTTTACTCGACGAGCGTTTTCATGGGTTCCGCAGAACATGGGGCTGGTCACGGCGCTCTTGTTTTCGACCTGATGCTCAGCTTAGAACCAGCAACCATCACGGACAGAGAGTATCCGCTTCTATTCCAGACTGGCGAAACTGCTTACGGCAAACCGATCGAAGATGGTCAGCATCCGCATAATTT
>JASHRL010000018.1 GCA_030037355.1 Candidatus Acidiferrales bacterium
GAAAGATCCGCATACTGAAAACGGCTTATACGATCGTCGCCGTTATGCCACCGGGATTCCACGGTGAAACGGTTGGACAAAATCCTGAGATTTTTGCGCCGCTCTCGATGCAGAGCGAGATTCTTCCCGGACGCGATTACCTCACGCCCGAGACGAATCATTTCTCCAAGCACGAATGGCTTCAGGTGATTGGCCGCCTCAAGCCCGGAGTGAGCTTCGCACAGGCGAAGGCGGCGATTGAGGTGGAATTTCAGCAAATGATGCAAGCGCAAGCGGCGGGAATGTCCGCACACGATAAGCAGCGATTCATGACGCAGAGCCTTGCCGTGACGGGAGGTAGTCGTGGGGCTTCCACGCTGCGCGGCGACTTTGGCAAGCCGCTCGAAATCTTAATGGCCGTGGTCGGCCTGATTCTGCTGATCGCCTGCGCGAATATCGCCAATATTTTGCTGGCGCGAGCCGCGACGCGGCAAAAAGAGGTTGCCGTGCGCGTCGCTCTCGGCGCGGTCGGACTCCGCCTGTTCCGCCAGATGCTTACGGAAAGCATTTTGCTCGCCGCGATTGGCGGCGCGGTCGGGCTTTTGTTCGCGGAATGGGCCGAGGTTGCCCTTCTTCACATGGTTTCCGCTGGAGAAGCGCAGGTTCCCTTGGACCTGCATCCGAACGGGGAAATACTTGCCTTCACGCTGGCCATTTCCGTTCTTACAGGAGTCCTCTTCGGGCTTGCGCCGGCTTTTCGCGCCACGCGCGTGGACCTCAATTCTGTGTTGAAAGCTGCCGCTCGAGGTTTCTCCGGCGCTTCCTCTCGCCCAGGACGCATGCCCATCGGCAAAGTCTTAGTCGTCGCCCAAGTGGCGCTCTCGCTTTTGCTCCTCGTCGTTGCGGGGCTTTTTGTCCGCAGCTTCCGCAATCTCTCAACAGTGAATCTAGGCTACGACCGTGATCATATAGTGCAATTCAGTATCAACGCCCGCACCTACGGCTACCAGCGGCCCGAGATCCTCCCGCTCTACGAACAGATGCTGCAGCGCCTTCGCGCCATTCCCGGCGTGCGCGGTGTGAGCCTTTCCGATAATGGACTTCTGAGCGGCTCGGATTCGCAAGATCCTTTTACGCTGGAAGGGGAAGCGAAGGCGCGCGCCGACGAAGAGGTGCGATTTGACTGGGTGGGGCCAAACTTTTTCGCCGCTTCAGGCGTTCCCCTCCTCGAGGGCCGGGACATTGGCCCGCAAGACAGCGGCAATGGCCAGCGCGTTGGCGTCATCAATGAGACCTTCGCGCGAAAGTTCTTCCCGAGATCGAATCCCGTCGGGCAGCGCGTAGTTGTGCGCGACTCCGACGGCTTCTTTGACTTCGTGATTGTCGGAGTGGCCGCTGATTCCAAGCACGGGAGCGCCCGCGAGAAGCCATTCCCGCGTTTTTACGCGCCATACTTCAATCCTGAGGGAAATTCCTGGCCCACGTACGCGACCTTCGTAGTTCGCACTTTCGGCGCGCCAGCCGGCGTCAGCTCGGCGATTCGCGCCGCGGTAAAGGATACCGTAGCCAACCTGCCGCCGGTAACGATTGAAACGATGGACCAGACACTGGCCGATTCGCTGACCACTGACCGGATGATTACCGAACTTTCCGGCGCGTTCGGCGCGCTGGCCATCATTCTGGTTTGCATCGGCCTTTACGGCATCATGGCTTACGCCGTTTCCGGACGCACCAACGAAATCGGCATTCGCATCGCGCTCGGCGCCCAGCGGAAGAATGTCCTGTGGATGATTCTCAAGGAATCACTGCTGCTTGTGCTCGTAGGCGTCGCTATCGGCGTCCCGATCGTGTTCGCGGCGGGCGAGTGGATCTCCAGCTTGCTCTTTGGAGTGAAACCTGCCGATCCGCTGGCGCTCGTTCTGGCGACGCTGCTGATGTTCGCCGTCGCGTCGCTCGCCGGATACATTCCGGCGCGGCGGGCGATGCGCGTCGATCCGATGGTGGCGCTGCGCTATGAGTGAGCCGTCATTATTTTACTAGGCGGCACTGAAGCAATGAAATGAAGTCATGCAAGGTAGATCGGAGACTCCGTCACAGTCTAGTTTCTTCTGCCGCCTCAACCGAACGAATTGATCCTCACATTTCTTCCATACATTCTTTCCATCGTGCATTTGCTTGAATGTTGCTTCGGGGAATTCTGACGCGCGCGGAGGCGGGCCGATAAATTGCAGGCAGGGGAAGCCCGAGCGCAGTTGTGCCGAGGCGCAGCGTTTGCTAGTTTGGCGTGGATGCCGCCGCCTGCGCCCGAACAACTCAGCGGGACCATCGAGACTCTTTACCGGTCGGAATCGGGGCGCGTGCTGGCGACGCTGGTGCGCCTGCTCGGAGATCTGGATCTCGCCGAAGAGGCGATGCACGAGGCGTTCGCCGCTGCGCTGGAGTCCTGGCCGCAGACGGGCATTCCGGAGAAGCCGCGTCCCTGGCTGATTTCGACAGCACGCTTCAAGGCCATCGACGTGATGCGCCGGCGCGCGCGATTCGACGGAGCACAGAGAGAGCTTGCCGCCAACATCGAGGCGCGAATCAAGGAAGCGCCACTCGGCGTCGAGGAGATGGACGGCGAGGAGATCGAAGATGACCGCCTCCGCTTGATCTTCACCTGCTGCCATCCCGCACTGCCGCCGGAGGGACAGGTTGCGCTCACGCTGCGCGAGATTTGCGGCCTGACGACGGAGGAGATTGCCCGGGCATTTCTGACTACGCCGGCGACGCTCGCCCAACGGATCGTGCGCGCGAAAGCTCTTATCCGCGAAAAGGCAATTCCTTATCAGGTGCCAGCGTCGCAGGAATTGCCGGCGCGGCTGGGAACTGTCTTGCTGGTCGTATATCTGATCTTCAACGAAGGATACTCGGCGGAAACGACGGGCGCGGAACTGAGCCGCGAGGCGATCCGTCTGGGCAGACTGCTGCTCGACTTGCTGCCGGAGCCTGAGGTGATGGGCCTGGTGGGGCTCATGCTGCTGCAAGAGTCGCGCCGCGCCGCCAGAATTTCTGCCGAAGGAGATTTGATCCTGCTGGAGCAGCAGGATCGGTTGTTGTGGAACCGGGAACAGATCGCCGAAGGCATCTCGCTTACCGAAAAGGCTCTGCGGTCGCGCCGCTTCGGCGCCTACACTCTGCAGGCGGCCATTGCAGCGGTTCATGCGGGGAGTTCCTCGACGGCATCCACGGACTGGCGGCAGATTGCGCTGCTCTATGACCAATTGCTTCGGATCCAGCCATCGCCGGTCGTCGAACTGAACCGCGCGGTGGCCGTTGCGATGTGCGAAGGGCCGGAGCAGGGCCTTGGCCTTATCGATGACTTGCTGGCGCGCGAAGAGCTGGCCGACTATCACCTCGCGCACTCTGCTCGTGCGGATCTGTGCCGCAGATTGGGGCGAATCCCGGAGGCGCGTGCTTCGTATGAAAGAGCGCTCGCCCTGGCGCCGCAGGAACCGGAACGACGTTTTCTCGCGAGGCGGCTCGAGGAATTGAAATTAAGACCCCAGGAATTGAAATAAAAAATAGTTCGCTTCTGCTGTCGATTTTCCCGGTGCGCGACGACTATAAGATGAACGATCCAGCGGCAAGGCTGTGCTGCCGGCTCGCAGGCAAAAGGAGGAGAAATTATGACGCAATATTTGGTTGCAATTCACCACCCCGACAACTATGACGCGTCCCGCGAGGACGAAGCGATGCACCGCGATATCGACGCGCTCAACGAGGAAATGGAGGCTAAGGGGATCAGAGTCTTCGCTGGCGGCTTGCGTCCGGTAAGCAGCGCGAAGTCGCTGCGAGCGCAACCCAATGGCAAGGTGCTCGTCACCGACGGGCCGTACCTGGAAACCAAAGAGCACATCGGAGGTTTTTGGATACTGGAAGCCGCTGACATGAACGAGGCGCTCGCGTGGGGGCGCAAGGCCGCTGTCGCCTGCCGGGCACCAGTCGAGGTGCGTGCGTTTCACTGACGAAGGATGCGACGGAAGCAATTGAACGGCATGGACGCAGCCCGCAAGGCGGTGCTGCTGGCTCGCAATGAGAAAAACGAGAACGAGGAGGGAGAAGGACAATGAAATACATCTGTTTGGGATACATCGAACCGGGAAAATTCGAAGGGATGACCGAAGACGAGCGAAACGCAGTGTTCGATGAATGCTTCGAGCACAATGACCATTTGCGCGCCAAGGGACATCTGGTTGGCGAACTAGCCCTTCAGCCTCCGGAGACCGCGTTGACGCTGTATTGGAAAAACGGCAAAGTCGCGACGACGGATGGCCCTTATGCGGAAACGAAGGAACAGCTCGGCGGCCTTTCCATCCTTGAGGCGCGAGATCTCAATCACGCCATTCAGCTCGTTTCAGAACTTCCGGGCTTCAAGTATGGACTTGGACCGATCGAGATCCGGCCGGCGGCGGATTTGAACGAAATTATAAAGGCGAGTGAGCAGCGACGGCGACAGAAGACTACGCGGTGAAGACGGGGTGACAGAAAAAGCCCCATTCTCAGAGGGGAAACAACGCAGAAAGGAGGATTGGCGGTATCGCGACAGCGTCAAGGAAGACGCGCCGTTGCGCCGATGACGCTGCCGTGCGGCCACGAACGCCTGCCTCGAAAGTATGTCTGCGGTGTGGTTCCCAGCATTTTGCGAAACATTTCAATGAAGGCGCTTACACTGTCGTAACCGACTGCGATGGCGACCTCCGTGACAGATTTCTTTTGCGCCAGCATCTCAAGAGCAGCAAACAAGCGCGCCTGCTGTCGCCAACGGCCAAATGACATGCCGACCTGTGCTGAGAATGCACGCATGAAAGTACGGCGGGCCATTCCGGCAAAATGCGCCCAAGCGTCCAGCGTGCGGTCATCGCCGACATCATCCAGCAGAGCCTCTGCAACTCTGGCCAGTCTTTCTTCTCTTGGTATGGTCAAACGCAAGGACTGCCGGTCAGGCTGTCGAATCTCGTCACGAAGCGCTGTGATTAAGTGCTTCTGCGCGGTGTTGAGCGGTTGGCGGAGGTTCCAACCGACCATGCGATGCACTATGGCGAACAATAGCTCCGATGAATTGAACATACAGGGCGTCTCGGGCAGTCCGCGGCAAAGCTCCGGAGACAGGTCCACCATGGAGCCAGCAGCGCCTCCGACGGAACGCGCCGCGTGCTTACAATTCGGTGGAGTCCATGCGCAACGCTGGGAGGGAAACATCCATCGCTCGTTTCCTGTTTCCACGATGAGCAAGCCCTGGGTCAATGCGACGAGTTGCCCGCGGTGGTGAGTGTGCTCCGGCGTCCAGCCCTCGACCGTCCGCCGCTGGAAGGTATAAGCCAACACCGGCGTATCGCTCTCGTAGAGACGGCGCAGTTCCTCCATATTCGGGGCTGAGAACATGGATTTGCGAGGTTGACCCTTTTCCGACATATATCGCCACTTTTGCGTTAGCGGAACCAGCGGAACCCCGCTAGAGTACGCGGCAGAACAGCGAAAGACAACATGGGGAAATGCCAGGGGACGTAACGCGCATTTGAGAGGCAGACGAACACGGTCCCGAAGATTTTGGAGAAGCAAAGCAGACGGCGCGAAATGTTGCGAAATTCCGCCAAGTTTATTCGGCACTTTCATCCGCACTTTGCAGGTGGTTTAGATCACTACTGAGGAGATCGGAACAATCCATGAGAAAGCTAATCTTCGCAATCCACACGACCCTGGATGGCTGCGTCGACCACACCAAA
>JASHRL010000019.1 GCA_030037355.1 Candidatus Acidiferrales bacterium
TTGTTCCACATGGAACATTCTCTGCCAAGCGGTCTGTCGGGCCCTGCTTCTTTCCTGGCGTTGCAATCACCTGCTCATTTGACCCCGGCGCACAAAGATTCTAGTGGTCTTTTCCAACCTCCAGCCTCTAACATCTAGCCTCTAACTTTATGCGAATTCTTTTCGTAGGTGACGTTGTCGGCTCGCCGGGGCGGCGAGTCGTAAAAGACCGTCTGGCAGACATCGTCGAGCAGCAGAAAATCGACCTCGCGATCGTCAATTGCGAAAACGCAGCCTCTGGCTTCGGCATCACGCCGCGCCTTGCCGAGGAACTCTTCGCAGCGGGCGCCGAGGTTCTTTCCGGCGGCAACCACATCTGGGATCGCAAGGAGATCTTCGATTATTTTCCGCAGCAGCCGCGCCTGCTGCGGCCCGCGAACTTTCCCGAAGGCTTGCCCGGCAGCGGACTCTACGTCGGCACAGCGCGCAACGGCGCGGGCTACGCCGTACTGAATCTCCAGGGGCGAACGTTCATGGCGCCGCTCGACTGTCCTTTTCGTGCGGCGGAACGCGAGCTGGCGCGGATTCCCAAGGGCGCCAAAGTGATTCTCGTCGACATGCACGCCGAGACCACATCTGAGAAGCAGGCAATGGGTTGGTTCCTTGATGGCAAAGTCTCCGCTGTAGTGGGAACACACACGCATGTCGCCACCGCCGATGCACATGTCTTGCCAAATGGCACGGCTTTCATCACCGACGTGGGCATGACGGGCCCGCACGATTCCATCATCGGCATGACCAAAGAGCCCATCATCGAACGTTTCCTGAACAGCCTTCCGGCACGGTTCGAAGTCGCCGAAGGCGACGTGCAGATGCACACCGTGCTGATTGATGTCGATGAAGCGACGGGCCGAGCGCGTTCGATTGAGCGCCTTGTCTTTCGAGCGGATTAGTTCGCGCCGCCGATGGATCGGCGATTACAAATCATTCGTTGCTGAAGACAGCTCCGTGGGGTATCGCGCTCCCTTTCCAGCCATCTGGCCAGTTGCGCGTGAAGTCGATCGATTGGGGAAGGAGCGTCAGTTTTCCGCTCTGACGGTCTATCCTGGCGAAGAGAACGTGCGTGTCGAGCGCGCCGTATCCGGTGATTACCAGACGGTCTCCGCCGGGCTCAATCGCCAGCCAGTGCGGGTAATAGTCCGGCTCTAGAAGAATCCGGCTGACCTCCTGCGGATGCGCAGGGTCGCGCATATCGAGGCTCACGATGCTGTGGCCGCTCTGAGCTGCCTCCACCAGATAATTCCCAACGACAACGGGAACCTCGCACGTCCGATACCCCAGGTCATACACGTGTTGAAGTGTTGGGTCGTCGCCAGCGAGATCCTCCATCAGGAAAAGTCCGCAGTGGAATGTCGGAACAATCACGGTCTGGCCATCGGCGAGCACGCGCGGTTCCGAGGAGTCCACCGCGTCGTCGTAAAACGAGCGCGGAGGTTTGGGTAATGCAATGGTCTTCAGCAACTTCAGATCGGAGAGCCGCCAGACTTGCGCAACATGGCTGACCTGCGCTCCCATCATGTCGGCGCTGCCGGTTACGACGCGATTGAGCTTTTCCACCACCGCTAAACTGTAGGGCCGAATGTTGGGATCAATCTGCGGGTCTGCCGCGGAGCTGCTTTTCACGACACGGCCCTGTACGTCGAACTCGACCAGGCCGCCCGCTGCATGATTGAAGCCGCCGGAATACTGAAACGTGGCGAGCGTGTCGCCGTTCGAAAGATGAACGAACGAATGCGGGTATCCATAGTCGCCCTCGCTGCCGAACTTTCGCAGAAGGCGCGGCCTTGACGCGTCGTGCAGGTCGAAGACGTAAGTCAGATTTGCGAGCCAATCGTTGGCATAAAGCACCTTGTCAGGAGGCAGAGCATAGCTCGTATGGTGTGCCGTCATCGCGTCCCCAACGGGAAGCATCGCAACGAGCTTGCCAAAGGATGATGCGTTTGGCGAAACGTCGAATACGGCGAGAAAATCCTTGCCGAGCCCAATCCGATCTACGCTCCAACTGGACCCCACCATAGTAAGTGGAGCATCAGGATGACGAGCCTCCATGGCCCACACGAAGAGATATTGACTGTGAGCCGGCGAAGAAGCGGCCCACTGCAGCAATGCCAAAGCGAATGCAACAACGCCGCCGAAAAACCACCGCATGTGCAGGTGGCGCTTCATGTGTGCCTCAGGATTCTCTGCTTCTTTTTCGACTTCTGCATTGGGCTAGCACGCCCCCGAACGAGCATGCGACTATAGCATATTGAGTTGTGAACAAGAGGACTGCCTGATGGATGCTTTCGCGCGACAAAGCATGGATGTCGCAAACCTTGAAGCCTTCCCGTGCATCCTATGTGCGCTGAGTGGGTGGGTACGATCCAAATGAAGCTCCGTTACGGTCATGCTGGCCTCGCTTCGGTTGCCGCTTGCGTCATTCTTGTCGCACTTTCTTTTCTCACGGCTTCAAGGACGAGTGCGCAAGACGGTATCCTGAATAGCGAAATTGAAATCACGGCCAAGGCTCGGCTTTTCCCTGACGTTGGCCCGGGCATCAAGGCCATGAAGCGCGACGCCGCAGGCCGTTACTATTTTCTTTGCACCCTGGACCACGCGGTAAGAATTTACGCCGCCGACAACACGTATCTCGGCCAAATCCCGAAAAATGATCAGGGACCTGCGGGGATTACCTACGGCGAGGATTTTGCCGTCGGCGCCTCTGGTCGCCTGTACGTTGCCGATCGAGGAGCGAACGCCATTAAGGTCTACACGCCAGAGGGATCGCTCTCTCTCTCTATCCACGTGGCGTCGCCCATTGCCGTCGCGGCGCTGTCCTCCGGCAGCATTGCGGTCGCCAGCATGGGATCTGCGCGCCTTGTGACGATTTACGATAAGAATGGCAAGGACATTCGCGAGTTCGGCGATTTCTCCGATCTCGCGGACCACGAGCAGCTCAACCGCCTGCTGAACATCGGCCGGCTAGCGGCCGATTCCGCCAACCACATTTATTACGCCTTCACGTATTTGCCCGAGCCGACGGTCCGGAAGTACGACGCGCTCGGTTACGCCTCCTACGAAATTTCGCTCGCCACCATCGACACATATCCATCGGCGCAGGCCATGCGCCGCGATATCGCGCGCCTCGATGTGCAGGATACTCCACCAATTCTTCCGAAAATTATCAATGCCATCGGTGTCGACCCCGCAACGCAGGAGGTCTGGCTGGCGCTGGGCGATGAATTGATGAAATTCGATAAAGACGGCAACCGCAGCGAAGAGTACCGCACGCTCTTGCCCGGCGGAGAAGATCTCAACCCGACGGCGATCCTCATCGAGCCGCATCGCATCCTGCTTGCGGATGATCCCCACGGCGTCTTCGAATTCGCGCGCCCCGATCTTCCTCCAGTTCCGGC
>JASHRL010000002.1 GCA_030037355.1 Candidatus Acidiferrales bacterium
CGCCGGGCAGCGTCATTCAACCGACGGTCTGTCCCAATGGTGGCCTTTGCGATCCACGCGGTTTGGGAGTCACGACGAATGGCGTGGCAGGCGGGCCGCTGAACCCCGTCATCACCATGTGGAATCAGTATCTGCCCATGCCAAACGATTGCTCGCAGGGTGATGGTCTGAACTACTGCGGCTACAAAGGCAGCATCTCCACGCCGGAATCGAGCAACTTTGGCGTGGCGCGCATTGACCATGACTTTGCCAAGAACTGGCACTTCAACGGCACCTATCACTATTACAAGCTGCAGAACACGGTTGCAGATCAGTGGGACATCGGCGGGTTCTTCCCCGGAGACACAGCGGGACAATATGCCGCCATCCGTCAGAAGCCGCAGGAGCCATGGATTTATACGGCAGGATTGACGACGGACGTCACGCCGAACGTGACCAACGACGCGCACTTCAGCTACACGCGGAATTTCTGGGCGTATGGCGATCCGAGCGGTGTGCCCAACGTTGCCGGCTATCCCGCGGCCCTCGAAGTCGGTGGAGAGAACGGCGGCGGCGACACTCTTAACGCTCCGATCTTCGCACCTTACAACACCGACAACGCGGACGTCCGCACCCGCTTCTGGGATGGACACGATGCGATGTATCGCGATGACGTGACGTGGATCAAGGGCAATCATCTGTTCCAGATGGGCGGCCAGTATCTGCGCAACGACGATACGCACACGCGGAATGACAATGGGTCAACGATCAATACCTATGAACAGTATTTGATCGGCACCGGTTTTCCCAATGACTTGGCCACTTTGAACATGAACTTCGGCGGTTACATTCCGACGGCCATCGCCAACGACCCGCTGGACAACTACACCAATTACGAGAACCTCTACTCGATGGTTCTCGGTATGGTGGATCAGTCGCAGAGCTTGTACACGCGTGGTTTGGGCAATCGGGAAACAGGATTACCGCTCAATGCGCGGACTTCCTGCGCGATTTCTGGGATCGCAGCGACGTCGGGTTGCATCGCCTCCCCGCCGCTGTCCGACACCAGCATCATCCCGACCTACAATTTGTACTTCACCGATTCGTGGCATCTGAAGCCGACGGTTTCGTTGAACTACGGCCTTGGTTATACGGTCGAGATGCCGCCGTATGAAGTCGATGGCGGCTATCAGTCGATGATGGTGGATCAGAACGACAACATTGTGTACGCCATGAATTATCTGAACAACGAGGAGACGGCAGCGTTGCAGGGCAACGCCTATGCGCCGCTCCTTGGCTTCGCGGCGGTGCGCAATGTCAATGGCCACTCCCACTATCCCTACAATCCGTTCTTCGGCGGTCTCGCTCCCCGCGTCGGACTGGCCTGGAACATTCGGCCGGATACTGTGATACGAGCGGGATACTCGCGCATCTACGGCCGGATCAACGGTTCGGCCTCTATGCTGATACCGATGCTGACGCCCGGCTTGATGCAGCCGGCGACATGCAGCGGCCCGAACAACAACGGCGCCAATGGTGGGTGCGGCACTCCCGGCAATCCGACGACTCCGCTGAATAGCTTCCGCGTCGGAGTTGACGGAACGAATGCCCCATTGTCGGCGCCCAGCGCGAATCTACCGCAACCGTGGTATCCAGGTTTCAATGATGTGGCCACGGGAGCCGGTGAGACAATGGACCCGGATTTCCACCCGAATCGCTCGGATGAATTCACGCTCAGCGTCCAGCATCAGTTCGGCCCGAAAATTCTGGCGGAAGCTGGCTACATTGGGCGCATCATCTCCAATGAAATCCAGTACTACAGCCTGACAAACGTGCCGTACATGATGACCGAGGGCGGACAAACCTTCGCCAACGCTTGGTCGCAGCTGATGCAGGCGACCAACTACGGCACGAATCTCAGTAACATTCCGGTGCAGCCCTTCTTTGAGAGCGCGTTGGGAGCGGCGCAGGGCTCGGCGTACTGCGCCGGGTATGCCAACTGCACGACTGCCTTCGTCATGAACACACAAACACCCGGCAACCCTATGATGACCCGGTCGGATCCGTTCGACGCGTGGTCCGCGGTTTCTAGCCTGGGTGCCTGGTATTTTAACGGCGTCCCCGGCGGCCGCAGCTTCACGAGCGACCCGATTAGCACAACCTGCGTCGCCGGCCAAGGCGCCGGCTGTTCCGGTCAAGCCCCATCCATCGTCACCGAGGTCAGCAACGGCTTTGGCAACTACAATGCCGGCTATCTGCAATTGACGATGACGGACTGGCACGGGCTGACCATGAAGACCAACTTCCAGATGAGCAATGCTCTGGGAACCGGAGCCTTCACCCAGGCGATCGGCGGAGTTGCGACCGTCGATCCGTTTAATCTTCAGAATGCCTACGGTCCACAGTCGTACAACGAGAAGTTCACGTTCAACTTCTTCATCAACTACGCCGAACCGTTCTACAAATCGCAGACGGGAGTGATTGGCCGCTTGCTGGGTGGTTGGAGCTTCTCGCCCCTTTTCGTTTGGGGCAGCGGCTTCCCGATCGAACTCGGCACGGGCAACTTCGATTGCGGTAGCTTCGGCGAATGCAACACCAACTACATTGGGTCGCAGGAGAATGGCATCATCACCCAGAACCTGAACTACAGCGCCAACGAGAAGCGGGCCACGGGCTCGGAGTGTGGCTTTGTCGGCGCTGGCTATAACGTGTTCAGTGACCCTGATGCAACCTGCCCGGTGAACGGCGGCATCTTCGGCGACCCGGTCCGCAGCCCCATTCTTGGCTTCGATGGTCAGATTGGCGGCGGTGGTCCCTTCACTGGCTTGCCGTTCTATAACCTGGACTTGGGCATCAACAAGAACGTGAAGATCAACGAGAAGTTCAGCGGGACGATGTATTTTGACTTCACCAACGTGCTGAACCACATGCAGCCCAACGATCCGACGCTCAACATCTTCAGCCCGGCTTCGTGGGGCGTGCTCGGCGGCGGCGGAAACTTGCAGGGTAACAGTCCCCGCCAGTTGCAGCTTGGGTTGAGTCTCGACTGGTAGTCTAACTGGCTGATGGCGGGAGGATTCCCCGGCTCCTCCCGCCGCTGCCACCCGTTCAAACCGTGTAGTCCCGGATGCGCCTCCTGACCGGCCCCCTTGGCTCCCCAACGAACTCCCCGCCGCCGTACCGCGGTGTCGCAGCAGCGCCTCGACCCGTTGTTCCCGCATCTTCCCGGCAAGACTTCCGTATCTTCAGCCAAATTATCCACTCGATAGGCTGCGCGCCCGGTCCGAAACCATACTCAGGATGGCGGCCCGGAAAGCGCGAGTGACAAATTGCACCAAAATTGTGCAACCCGAATTTCCTCATTTTTCACAAAATTGTCTCTTTTGAAATGCGCGAATTCGCACCGTTTCGCATTTCGGGCAAACCCGCGAAAACGCAATCCTGTGGCCCTGAAACGCGTCCTCGCACCGCGAAATTCGCGCCAAACTCGAAAATGTAATGGCCTGCTCGATCAGGCCAATTCAGGCACAAAAAATGGCCTGTAAAGAGACAATTTGTCTCTTTGGCCTGTCTGGTGCTTTGAATCCGAAAATGCATAAATCGCCGGTTTTCGCTGGTTCCGCGATAAACTCCCCCCTGCTGGAAGAGTCCATCGTAGTCAGGTCTCCGGAGCCGGATGCACGCGGCTGTAACTTCCTGAAGCGGCGGTGCGTAAATCAATATGCAGCCTGGCGGCGAAGCACAGGAAAAAAATCCAGGTCTGATGGACGTGATCGCGCGCGCTCGGGAGGGCGACTCCGAAGCGTGGGCGGAAATTTATCGCGAGCACGCTCCGGCGATTTTTCGATTTTGCCGACGCGCGATGCCTTCGCGCGAAGACGCCGAAGACGCGACGTCGGAGGTTTTCATCAAGGTGCGCGGCAAGCTCGAACAATACGATGCGTCGCGGCCGTTCCATGCGTGGCTGTATCGCGTGGCGGCGAATCACTGCTGGGACATGCTGCGGCGGCGGCGCGTGCGTCAGGATTTGGAAACGGGCGACGTCGAATCGATGCCGCTGGAACATCCGGATCCGGGACAGCTCGAGCAATTGCTCGCGGAAAAATCGCGCGAGGAAGTTCGCAAGGCGCTCGACGTTTTGCCGGACCGCACGCGCATGGCGCTGACACTGCGGTATTTTTCTGATATGAGTTACGACGAAATTGCGGAGACGCTCGGCGTGCGTCGCGCGTTTGTTGGCGTGCTGCTGCTGCGCGCGCGGCATCAACTGCGAAAAGTTCTGGAAGAAGGCGCAAAGGGTTTGAAAAGTTCCGCGGCGGGGAGCAAGGCATGAATCACTTCGATGAGATGACGGCGCTTCTTTATCTCGACGGGCAACTGGAGCGCGGGCAGGCTGCGGAAACTTTGACGCATGCGAACGCGTGCGCGGAGTGCCGCGCGCTGATCGAGTCGCTGAAAAAAGAAACGATTTTTCTGGAACAGAGCCTGCGCGAAAAAGATCCGGTCCCCGCGCGATTCGCCGCGCCCGCACGAAAATTCACATTGCCGTGGGGCTGGATCACGGTGTTCGGAATGGCGGCGGCGGGAATTTTCACGGTGTGGAACGGATTCGTGGAACCCTTCGAGCAACAGCTCAACCAAGCAGGATTCACGGGAGGAAATCTGATGACCATGCTCTTTTTCAGCGGCGCATTCTGGAAAGGATGGGCGACCGTGCTGAGCTTTCTCGAATTTTTCACCGCAGCGGCATTTGCGATGCTTGTTCTCGCTCTGCTGCAACGATTTTGGCGGCACGCGCGCAGCGCGACAGTGGGCATGATGCTGGCAGCGATTCTGATTGCGCCTTTTTTGCTGATCGGCCAACTGTTGCTGGCTCCGACGGCGAACGCGGCGGAAACGGTTCACGGCAGGCCGAACTACACACTCGCCGCAGGGCAAACCGTGGACACGGATCTGTTTGTGGCCGCGGATTTCACGCGCATCGATGGAACCATCAACGGGGACCTTATTGCGTGGAGCAACGAAGTGGAAATCAACGGACGCGTGACGGGCGACGTCATCGCGATGTCGCGCGAATTGCGGATCACAGGACAGGTAGACGGAAACGTTCGCAGCTATGCGCAGACGCTGGCCATCAGCGGAACGGTGGGAAAGAATGTGCTGGCGGCAGACCAAGATTTTGAAATGGGCACGAACGGCAAGGTCGGCGGGAGCCTGACGCTCGGAACGAGCAGCGCGCTGATCTCTGGAAGCATCGGGCGCGATGTGATGACCGGCGGGGGAGAAATGACCTTCAACGGAACCGTCGGCGGAAATGCGCGGTTCGATGCGTCCGATTACCTGCGAATCGGGCCGGAGGCGGAAATTCACGGGACGACGCAATACAAGGGGCGTCATGCAGCGGAAGTGGATTCGCAGGCGAAGCTGGCAAGTCCAGTCGTCTTCACGCGAATGAAGCAAGGACC
>JASHRL010000206.1 GCA_030037355.1 Candidatus Acidiferrales bacterium
CCTATGGGTACGGGTTCAAAAATTGCAACGGGAGTGAGCGTTCCAGTGCGGCCGACATTGAATTCGATGCTCTTGACCAGAGTTTCAGCCTGGCGCGCGGCCCATTTATAAGCAATAGCCCAGCGCGGGGCTTTCGAGGTGTAGCCAAGCTCATTCTGCAAGCTGATTTCGTTCACTTTGATGACGACGCCATCGACTTCATAAGGCAGCTTGTCGCGCTTCTCTTCCCATTTATCGCAATATTTCTCAACGGCTTCGATCCCGTGACAGATTTCAAAATCGGTGCTGGCCTTGAATTGCAGCTTGCCTAAATCTTCGAGGGCCTGCGAATGGCGCTTCACAGGAACGCGGCCCTCAGAGAGCAGGTAATACGCGAAAAACTCGAGTTTGCGGGATGCAGTAATCTGCGGATCGAGAACGCGAACGGCGCCAGCCGCAGCGTTGCGCGGATTGGCAAAGTGCTTGCCGCCGGAGGCGTCCTGCTGGCGATTCAATTCCTCGAAGGCGGCGCGCGGCATCATGGCTTCACCGCGAACTTCAATATCGTGAGGCAGGCCAAGCTTCTTGAGAGTTTCGCGCTTGAGGCTCAGAGGGACGGAGCGAATGGTGCGGACATTCGCAGTGACGTCTTCGCCGGTCTGGCCATCGCCTCGCGTGACGCCGCGAACGAGCACAGCATTTTCATAAATCAGCGCAAGACTGAGGCCGTCGAATTTGTGCTCGGCGACGTATTCGATTTTGTCGTGGCCAGTGAGTTCGCGAACGCGGCGATCAAAATCCTCTAGCGCGTCGCGGGAGAGGGCGTTGTCGAGACTCATCATGGAGCGGACGTGGCGGTACGTCTGGAAACCTTCGCGGGGAGTTCCTCCGACGCGCTGCGTGGGAGAGCCGGGGGTGGCAAGGTCGGGATACTCGGTTTCGATGGCCTTGAGGCGGTTCATGAGACGATCGAATTGGGCGTCGGAAATCTCCGGCGAGTCGAGAACGTAGTAGAGGTACTCGTGCTTGCGAATTTGCTCGCGGAGTTTTTCGACTTCGCGAGCGATGGTTGCGGTGGCGGCCATCAGGACTTCACCGGTTCGAGAGAGTTTCGCGAGATGACGGATGCAAATCGAAAAAGTGTGCAAAAGTTTACGATTAGAAAATGACAGGTCTTTTGTTTTGTGTAAGTTAGAGAAATTTCTAATTCTGCGGCGTGGCGATTAGGATCTATCCCCTGAGGCCAGGGACAATGGCTCCGGCGGGGGAGGAATGGCTCGCAATTGCCCCGTCTGAGCGCCCGAGCCTCGTTGGAGCCAGGATTCGCAGGGGAGGTCACGGGTGGGGGGCACTGGGCGGACGAAAGCGCGGCGGCGCGAAAGGTCCGCGAATCAAGATTCCCTTTGCCAGCTACCGAATCCGCTCTCACCATCAACCTCGGTTACAGCCTAATTAGGCTAGCACGAAGCGGGAAAATTTTCAGGCGCGACGGGTGTAAGACGTGCGAGTTGTCCCGTTAAGCGGTTGGACAAAGAACAGCGCTACCTACAAGCAGCAGAAGGCGCGGCATATTATACAATGCGCGGTGGCATGTGACGGATGAGGAGATCTTCAGAACAAGCAAGGCAACGGGAGACATGAATCATCAAGGGACAGAACGAATTGGGGATAGCGTTCGGAACGCGGTAATCATCTACAACCCAACGAGCGGTGGGCAGCGCGCGCGGCGGCTCCGAGAACTCGAAGACGCTGCGCGAATCCTGAAAGACGCAGGCTTGAGCGCGGAGCTGGCGCCTACGAAGCAAGCTGGCGCGGCGACGGAGCTGGCACGCGATGCCGTCAAGATGGGACGGCAGATGGTGATTGCGTGTGGCGGCGATGGAACGATCAACGAGGTAATCAACGGACTCGCGGGGAGCGATGTGCCGCTGGCGGTACTGCCCGCCGGGACTGCGAACATCCTCGCGAAAGAAATCGGCATCCCGTGGAATATTCCGGCGGCAGCGCGATTAATTTCGGGCGGTAAGCTGGCGAGAATCGCGCTGGGTGAAATCATTTGGCCAAACGGAAACCATGCGGCTGCAGAACGCTCAAACGAGCCTGCGCAGAGATATTTCCTGTGCGTAGGCGGGGCGGGGCCAGATGGAGCGATTGTGCAGGCGATTGATACGGAGAGCAAATCGCGCGTGGGCATTCTCGAGTACTGGAAACAAGGATTCCGGCAATATTTCAGTTACGGATTCCCGCAGTTTCGAATCGCGACGAACGAGAAGGAAATGACAGGGAGTCTGCTCGTCGTGGGACGGACGAAATATTATGGAGGGCCGTTTCGCATTACGACGGGAGCGAGCCTCTTCGAAGATGCATTTGAAATCGTCGCATACAGCGGACGCAGTCGCCTGACGGTGCTGCTTTGCTTGCCGGCAATTTGGCTGGGACTGCTGCGACGCGTGCCGGGGATCCACGTGTGGAAGACGCAGCGAATTCGTTGCGAAGCCGTGAACGGCGACAGAATTTTCGCGCAGGTGGACGGCGAAGCAGCAAGCGCGCTGCCGCTGGAATTTCGCATTGTGCCGAACGCACTGACTCTGGTATTACCGGCGGCTGGCGCGCAACGATAGATGCTCTAGCCGCGCTGGACAGAAGATTTGGACCCCTTCACACATGCGCTAGCCTCCGCTGCGCTGGATCGGGCGGGCTTGAACCGAATCAGCCGAATGGCAATGCCCATTCTGATCGTCTCAGGCACAGCCGCGGATCTGGACTGGTTGAGCTACCTCGGCGGAGCAGGCGCTTACTTTCACATACATAACACGCTGCTGCATTCGATTATCGGGAGCGCGATTCTCGCCCTGGCGATCGCGGCGATTATTTGCTGGGCAGCGAAGAAATACGCGAAAACGCCGCTGAGATTCGGACGCGTCCTATTGCTGTGCGCGATTGGCGCGGCGGGACACCTTCTGCTCGATTTGGCGACGGCAGAAGGTGTGCAATTGCTCTGGCCCTTCAGCGGCCGCTGGTTTGCATGGGATTTACTCACGGGAATGGATCCGTGGATTCTGGCAATTCTGCTGGCGGGACTGCTGGTGCCGGGGCTGCTGCGGCTGGTGAGCGAGGAAATTGGCGAGAAGAAAAAGAAACCGGGGCCTTCACGAGGAGCGATTGCCGCTCTTGTAGTTGTGGCGTTGTACATCGGCTGGCGCGCCGACCTGCACTATCGCGCGGAACAGATGCTGCTGGCGAATGACTATCACGGCGCGATGGCTCTGGTGGCAGGCGCCTTTCCGGACACGGACTCGCCGCTTATGTGGCGCGGCGTGGTGGACACGGCGAACACGATCGAAGAAGTGACCGTGCCTTTTGGGCCGGGCGCGACGTTTGATGCAATGTCGAGCCTCACGCATTACAAGCCGCAGAGTTCGGCGGTGCTGGAAGCTGCGCGAAGCGCGCCGCTGGCGAGAGAGTTTCTGCGATATGCGCAATTTCCCGTGGCCACGGAGGAGGAGCTGGGGGATGGGTATCGCGTGACGCTGCAGGATATGCGGTTTCCAGAGGGAGCGAACACACCGGATGACTTGATCGCGGTGATTGACCTCGACAACGGGCGGAACGTGCGCTACGAAAGGATGCGATTTGCCAGCGAAAGCGGCCGCCGCCCAATGTGAGGCGAGCGCTCAGGGTTCGCTGGAAGAAGCCGGCGAATGCAGGGAACGGACCACGATGTAAATGAGAGCGATCGAGACGATTGACGCTCCAATGGTGACGAGTTTGTTCTGCATCATGAAGCTCTCCACGCGCTGACCGTATTCAAATGCGAATATGCCTTCGACGGCGTAACGCAAACCGCGCCCGGCAAGGAGGCCGAGGATGAAGGTGCGCAGCGGGACTTCGGCGATGCCTTCGGCGATGACGAAGGCTTTGAAGGGCGCGGGCGGGGGCAAAATCGACGGCACGAAAACGCTCAGGAATGAGTGACGCGCGACCCAGCGGCGAATGCGACCGTCGGGTTTCTCCCCGCGACGGCGGCGGTAGGCTTCGCCGCCCTTCTTGGCCAGCAAATACAACCAGATACACCCCGCGAGAGATCCAATTGTGGCCGCAGCGACGTAATAAAGAATGCGGGCGGGACGCCGGATGACGAACTCCATGAAGAGCAGATCGGTGACAAAGGGAAAAGAAAGAACGGACGAATCCAGGAATGCGACAACAAAAAGTCCCGCGCCGCCAAGCACGGTGACGATGCGCGCGAGCCAGCCGGGGACTTTGGGAGTGGGCGAGGAGATGATGTTCATTTTGCGCTCAGCGCGGCAAGCAAAACGCGCATTGTAACAGAGTTGATGCTGGACCTGCGGTGCGTGCTGGCTGATTCCGTTGGAGCGACGCCCGCGCGAGGAACTGCGTTATACTGGCGATGCAATTTTTTACTGAGGAGGACTAATGATGAGAGCGCGGACTGCGGTGTTGGGGACGTTGGTTGTGGGGCTCGCGGCCTTTGCCATGAATGGCTATGCGCAGCAGGATAAAAGCAAGCGGCCGAGCCCGCCAGCGCATGCATCGTGCACTTTCGCCGACGGGAATACGATTACGGTGGATTATTCGAGCCCGCGAATGAAAGGGCGGAAGATTTACGGCGGACTTGTCCCGTGGGGCCAAGTGTGGCGCGTGGGAGCGAATGAGGGGACGACGTTCGTGCCGACGGTGGATGTCGTGGTGGGAGGAAAAGACGTACCGGCGGGAAACTACACGATTGACGCGATTCCGAATCCGGATCAGTGGACGTTTATCGTCAGCAAGAAAACCAAGAATGATAAAGGCGGCCCTGTCTGGGGAATTCCCTACCCCGGCGAGCAGTACGATTTGATGCGTACGGATGACGTCAAACTCTCGCAGCTCAGCGCACCGTTGGAGGATTTTACGATTTCGTTTGAGCCGGCCGGGAATGTCTGCACGATGAATATGGATTGGGAGACGACGCGCGCGTCGATTGAGATTCAGGAAAAGAAGTAACCACGCGAATATTTTGCCGCGCCAGCACCGCCGTGGCAATGGCCAACCGCTGGGTTGACGAACGGCGGGAATCCTGCTAAAAACACTTGATTCGATACCTGTCTGCATTCGCTCCGTTGGCTCCCCGAAAGGAGTCGTAATCGCTTGGCGAAAGACGTCGGTGGACAAGTGGGCCGATCCCATGACAGGTGTGACTCGATTATCCGCAATCGCTAGATTAAACA
>JASHRL010000207.1 GCA_030037355.1 Candidatus Acidiferrales bacterium
ATCGTCACTAAATGAATCCCCAGCCGCTTGATCGGCTCGAGCAGCGCCAGCAACTCCTCCGTCTCGCCGCTCTGCGAAATCGCCAGCACCACATCTTCGCGCGTCATCACGCCCAGATCGCCGTGCAGCGCGTCCGCTGCGTGAAGAAAAACCGAAGGCGTTCCTGTGCTCGCCAGCGTCGCCGAAATTTTTCGTCCAATCAGTCCCGATTTTCCGAGGCCCGTCACCACTACGCGCCCGCCGCACGCGAAAATCAATTCCACCGCGCGCTCGAATCGTTCATCGAGCCGCGTAATCAAATCCGCGATCGCGTCCGCCTCGATGCGCAGCACGCGCTGCGCCGCCGCCAGACTTCCGCGCGCTTTCGCCGGCTTCGCGGCTTTTGACATCTTCATTACTTTTCCCATTCCCGCACCATCGCAGAGATTTTCATCAGCCGCTCCACCAGCGGCTCGAATTTTTCCAGCGCCAGCGCATTCGCTCCGTCCGAAAGCGCCTTCGCCGGATTGTCGTGCACTTCCATGAAAACTCCGTCCACGCCCGCCGCCACTCCCGCGCGCGCCAGCGGCTCGATGAATTCCGGCTGCCCGCCGCTCGATTTCCCCTGCCCTCCGTGGCGGGCTTCGCCGCCCGGAAGCTGCACCGAATGCGTCACGTCAAAAACCACCGGATATCCCAGCTTTCGCAAAATCGGAAATGACCGCATGTCCACCACGAGGTTCTGATATCCAAACGACGCCCCGCGCTCCGTCACAATGATTTTCTCGTTCCCCGTGCTCGCGATTTTTTCCACCGCATTCGCCATTTCCCACGGCGATACAAACTGCCCCTTCTTGATGTTCACCGTCCGCCCCGTTTTCCCCGTCGCAATCAGCAAATCCGTCTGCCGGCACAGAAACGCCGGAATTTGAATCACGTCGCAAACTTCCGCCGCCGGCGCCGCCTGCGATGTCTCGTGCACATCCGTCAGTATCGGAAGCCCGAATTTCTCTTTCACTTTCGCCAGAATCCGCAGCCCTTCCTTCATTCCCGGTCCGCGAAATGATTGTATTGACGACCGATTCGCCTTGTCGTACGACGCCTTGAAAATCAGCGGCACTTTCAGCCTTCGCGCTGTCGCCGCAAGCCGTTCCGCCATCATCATCGCATGCGTCTCGCTCTCAATCACGCACGGCCCTGCGATCACGAAAAGCGGTGCGCCCGCTCCCATCGCGATTTTGCCCACCGAAAATTTGTGCGCTCTTTCGCTCATCTCCGCGATCCCTTACCTGCTTGCTCTATCCATCTCGCCTTTCCGTCCGCATTCTTCCTCGCATCCAGTCGTCACCGGCCTTTAAGACTATGCAGGATTCTTCGCCTTTGCAATCTCCGCCTCACCTCGGTTGTCCCCGATTCACGCTGCGGACGTACGGACCCGAAACCGACCATCCGGCATCCTTCTGGCCTTTCGTCCAATTAATCCACTCAGCACAGCTCTCGTCGCCGCCCTTGCTCCGCAAAATCGCACCCGCGAAAATTGAATCGAGGCCATCCATGCACTGTTCTCGCTGCAGAATCGCTCTCCCCGATCACGCATTTTCTTGCCCTAAATGCGGCGCAGAGTTCGCGAAGTCCAGCCGCGCAAATTCTCCCTGGCTCCGCGCTGCGCTCGTTCTCGTCTTGCTGCTCGCGGTCGCTGTTTGGGCGTTTCGTTCTGGACGTTTCACCAGCCTCCTCACATTCTCGTCCTCGCAATCCGCATACGCCCAATCCATCACCGACGCGAACTTCACCATCGACGCCAACAAATACGCCTCTTATCGCTTCACTGTCCCTGCCGGCGCGTCCAGCGTTTATGTCGAAGGGCATTTCACCGCGGCTCAAAGCTCCTCCATGTTCGACGTCTTCATTCTTCGCGATGACGCCTTCACAAACTGGTCCAAGGGCGGTCAGGTCCGTGCTCTCTACGACAGCCGCCACTCGCCTCCCAATCGCATTTTCGTTTTTCTCCCTGCCGCTCCGGCCACATACGATCTCGTCTTCAACAATCAATTTTCGTTCGACGCGCCCGTGTCCGTCACCGCCTCCGCGACTCTCCATTACACGAAGTAATCCATCTCCTGCGTGAACTTTTTGACGGTTGTTCTGCGCGCAGAAAACACCGTATCATTACAAGTTCATTCACCGGGACAAGGAGCCTCTCGAACCGCATGGATCGCAGAACATTCTTGAAGAAAAGCGGCCTCGCGGCGCTCACGCCGCTCTGGGCTCGTGCTGCGGAAGCAGCCGCCTTGCGCGGCGCCGCGAGCGCGCGCTCTGGATTTCGCCGCCGCAGGCCTTCAGACGCGAATTGGCCTTCGCAAGCGGCCTGGAAGCGCCTCAACGATGCTGTCGATGGAAACTTGATTCCCGTGGAATTTCCGCTCCAGGCGTGCATCAGCGACGCGAACAGCGCCGCATGCAAGAATCTGGTCGCTAGCATCAAGAATCCGTATTTCATCGGCGACCAGCCCGGCATAACGCAGTCGCTTGGCTGGGTCGATGCTTGGTGGACCAAGCCGAGCGTTTACGCTGTCGCCGCGCAAAATGCAAATCACATCGCCGCCGCGGTGAATTTTGCGCGCGAAAACGATCTGCGCCTCGTCGTGAAGGGCGGCGGCCACTCGTATCAAGGCACGTCGAGCGCGCCGGATTCGCTCCTGATTTGGACGCGCCACATGCACGACATCACCATGCGCGACGCCTTTGTTCCGCAGGGATGCGCAGGGAGAATCGCACCGCAGCGCGCCGTGACCTGCGGCGCAGGAACGATTTGGATGCAGGCCTACGCCGAAGTCACGACGAAAGGCGCCGCATACGTGCAGGGCGGCGGATGCACCACGGTCGGCGTCGCCGGTCTTGTGCAGAGCGGCGGCTTTGGAAGTTTTTCGAAGCATTACGGAACCGCAGCCGCCGGCCTGCTCGAAGCCGAAGTCGTCACAGCGGACGGCCAAATCCGCATCGCCAACGCTTGCACGAATCCCGATTTATTTTGGGCGTTGAAAGGCGGCGGTGGAGGAACCTTCGGCGCCATGAGCAAAGTCACGCTGCGCGTTCGCGACATCGCCGAATGGTGGGGCGGCGCGATTTTCACCGTAAAGGCTTCATCGGACGACGCTTTCCGCCGTCTGCTCCGGCGCTTTGTCGCCTTCTATCGCGAAAATTTGTTCAACGATCGCTGGGGCGAGCATCTCTCCGTCCGTCAGGACAACGTGCTCGATTTCGTCATGGTGTGCCAGGGATTGACGACCGATGAAGTCCGAAAAACATGGCAGCCATTTATGGATTGGCTCGCCCGCTCTCCCGGCGCCTACAAAATTCAAGGCCAGCCGATTCTGGGCGCGATGCCTGCTCAGCATTGGTGGGATCCGGAGTGGCGCAAGGAAAATCGGCAGGTCGGCGTTTTCGATAGCGATTCGCGCCCCGGCGCAAGTCCGAACAACGTTTGGTGGACCGGCGACGGAGGTCAGGTGGGCTGGACGCTCTATGGATACGAATCTCTTTGGCTGCCGGAGTCGCTGCTCGCCGATGACTCGCAGCAGCGGCTCGCAAATGCGCTCTACGCCGCATCGCGTCACTTCGATCTCGAGCTGCATTTCAATAAAGGCCTCGCGGGCGGACCGCGAGAGGCCATTGAAGCGACGCGCGATACGGCCATGAATCCCGCGGTTCTGACCGCATTCGCGCTGCTGATTGTCGGCGATGCCGGCGGCGGATATCCGGGCGTGCCTGGACACGAGCCAGACGTTGCCACCGCGCGAAAATCGCGTGCGCGCATTCACGATTGCGTGAACGAGCTGCGCGCTCTCGTCCCGAACGGTGGTGCTTATGTTTCCGAGAGCAATTTTTTCCAGGAGAACTGGCAGCGCGCCTACTGGGGCCCGAATCATCCGCAGCTTGCCGCAGTGAAGAGGAAATACGATCCGGCTGGCCTATTCTTCGTACACAACGGCGTTGGTTCGGAAGAGTGGAGCGAGGACGGATTTACGAGGCTGGTCGCTTCTCGCTGAACGCCAATCACCGCAAGGCTCATCACGTAAGCCAGCAGGTTCGGCCACAGATGCAGGAGCGCGTGCGCCGATTCTCTGTCCGAGGGAGCGCTCCGGAACGCTGGCAGCGCAATTCCCAAAATCAGCAGCGCGATCGCAAACGCAAACACGCTGTCCGAAAACGCCTCAAACCTCGTCTTGTTCATCCCGTCCTGCAATCCCGTCTTCCCGGCGATGGATCAGTTTGAATTTTCCTGATCGTGACACGAAGATCGTGACATGAAGAAGGACCCTCCCAGGTCGACGGCCCGTCGAGCCTCGGGGATAAGGTCTCAAAATTCAAACTGACCCAGCGCCGCCTTTTTACGCTCTTGCATCCCGCTCGAATAAGGAGTAAACGTATCACTAAAATACCGGTCGGAGGTGCCTGATGCGTGCGGATCGCGTCGATGTTTCCTGGGATGCTCAAAAATCTCAGTGGCTCGTTCGCATTACGAGTGGTGAAGAGGTTCTCCGTCGCCACGTCAAGTTGCCGAGCAGCGCCGACGCTGCCGCGCTTCAAGCCGCCGCGCAGAAGACTGTCTCCGACGAAGGCTACGAAGTCGACGCCTCCCAAGTCACCGTCGCCCGCTCCGCCTGACGCACACCCGCGCTTTTCAGAACGCGCGCCCGATCAACGGTTGGCGTGCTTATATTTGATATTCTTTGTCGACGCGATGCACACGATCTGCATCACGCCCGGCTTTTCCGGCGTAAGCGGGCATACGCGAAAGTCGCCGAACGCCTGCATACCAAAGCTGGTCATCTTCGAACCGAGTTCATCAGGCAGGATATCCTCGTGAACACCGAGGAGACGCTTCGTCCCAATGATCCAAATTCGCGCTGAGGGTGCACCGTTATAGAAACCGAGACGCCCGCGCACGATAAAACATTTGGCGACGACACTTCGACTGTGTTCGCACGTGTCATTTGTGCTCTTGCGAGTAATTTTCTGTGTGCGATTTTGGCCTTGAGTCAACGCGGGAAGAACCAAAAGGCACAACGTCAGGAGGAAGAAACGCACCATGATCGATTCAGTCCGCCGACGCCGCCGGCACATGCGCTCGCTGCGGCGCGTTGCGCTTCTTGCGATGCTCGACCGCCGCGCCAATGAACGCCGCAAATAGCGGATGCGGCGCAAGCGGCTTCGATTTGAACTCCGGATGGAACTGGCAGCCGAGGAACCACGGATGCTCCGGTGCCTCGATAATCTCGACGTAAACTCCATCCGGCGTCTTGCCGGTAAT
>JASHRL010000208.1 GCA_030037355.1 Candidatus Acidiferrales bacterium
AACGCAAACTCAACGCCGATTCTCATTACCCAACACAATTGGTTCCGCGAAGGATATTTCAAGGGCACTGCGACAATCGATCATGGAAGACACGAGATAAAGGCTGGAATCGAGTCGGACAACATTTTCCTGAACGAGAACTTTCACTATATGATCCCAAACGTCAACACGCAGTTGGCCTATTTCGATTCGAGCACGCCACTCACGTTCAGCTTCATGGGAAACCGGCCAGACCTCGAGCAAGCGGCGTTTGTGGAGGACCTGATTCACTTTGGCGATTGGACGATCAACGCTGGAGTCCGTTGGGACCATTATCAGCTCATCGTGAATCGCCAGGCGGTGCAGCCACGGCTTGCGATTTCTCGCTATTTCCCACGCGCGGGCATTGTGGTTCACTTCTCTTATGATCGTGTCTTCCAGACGCCTTCCTTTGAAAACATATTGCTTTCAAGCTCCACGGCCGCCGCAGGCTTAGACACGATCTCGCTCCAGCTGCCCGTCCAGCCTTCGCAGGGCAACTATTACGAAGCCGGCTTAGCAAAAGCTTTCTCGAATAAATTCAGGATCGATGGCAACGTTTTTCGCCGCGACGTAAACAACTACGCGGATGATGATCAGATCGAAAACACGACCATCAGCTATCCCATTGCGTTTGAGAAAGCTATTATTTACGGCGCAGAAGGAAAGCTTAGTCTGATTGATTGGAGGCGATTCTCCGGATTCGCAAGTTACTCCTATGAAGTTGGCAATGCCTGGTTTCCGGTGACAGGCGGATTGTTCCTGGGTGATGACGCCATCCTTCCAACATCCGGCCATCTGCCGGATTCGCAGGATCAGCGCAATACGGTGCGCGGCCGCCTGAACTATCATTTGACGCCGCGCCTGTGGATTGCTGGCGGAATCCAATACGATACCGGCCTGCCATTCGATTTCCAGTGCCCTGGCGCTTCCGGCAATCAAACGCCCCAACAGGCCCTCCAGCAGTGCATTGCGAGCCAAGCTCAGATTTACGGCTCAGATGTTGTGAACCGTTTGAATTTCGATCTTGGCCGCATCCTTCCCTCATTTCAGGTGAGCGCATCCACCGGCGTCGATTTGTACAAGTCAGAACGGATCAAGGTGCGTTTCCAGGCCGACGGAGAGAATCTCACAAATGTGGTTGAGGTAATCGACTTTGGCGGTCTCTTCTCCGGGAACGCAATCGGCCCTGCGCGCAGTTTTTCGCTGCGGCTTCGGGCAGATTTCTAGGCGCTCTTTCGTCTTTTGTCTGGGCTCTTGCCCACTCTCTCGCTCGTTGACTTGCCTCCTCACTCGGCCTAGCATGGCGGGCAGCGCATCCGGGCTAGTACGAGGCCCGGCATTCGGTTCATTCGACCACTGACGGCTTGGAGCACGCATGTCCGACCTCGAAAACCCTCAACGCACGAGCGACACGCGCAGACGAAGCTATGAAGACAACGTACCGCCGCCACGCGTCTTGAAGATCGCTCTCCTCGCCGCTGCCGCCATCGTTATCATTGCACTTATTCTTTATTTCAAAGCTCGCCACGCGCCTCCAGCGCTCAAAAATCAGTTGCAGACTAGCCTGGCCCCAGTTTATGCGCGCAGCAGTTTGCTCGCGCACAGCCCCTTCGCATCGGACGTTCGCTGAACCATTGCCACACCGGGAGGCGTTTCCATGAGCTCGACTGCAAATGGCAAGCCGGAAACGGTCTTAGTCACAGGCGCAACGGACGGCTTGGGCCGCGCCACGGCGATTCTTTTTGTGTCGGAGGGCTACCGCGTTTTTGCCGCGGGCCGCGATGCGCAGAAGCGCGCTGCGCTCGAGCAGCTCGCCGAAGAGCAGCACATGCATCTCGAAACACTCGAACTCGACGTGACCAGCGACGAATCCGCTGATCGTGCCATTGCCGAAATCCAGCGTCGCGCCGGGCCCGTCGATGTCCTCGTCAATAACGCCGGCATTGGCATCGCTGGCGTAATGGAAGAAATCACTCTCGCCGATCTCCGCAAGCAGTTCGAAACCAACTTCTTTGGCGTCGTCCGCATGACTCAGCGCGTCTTGCCCGCCATGCGCCAGCGCCGCCACGGCTGTATCGTCAACATGAGCTCGATTGCAGGGCTTGTCTCCAATCCTTTGATGGGTCCCTATAGCGGCAGCAAGCATGCTCTCGAAGCCATCTCCGATGCGCTTCGCCTCGAACTCGCGTCATTCGGCATCCGCGTCATTCTCATCGAGCCTGGATTCATTCCCACAAACATCAATCGCGCCGGCGCCGAACTTTCCTCGCGCTACATCGGCAACGCTGCGGCGAGCCCCTATGCACACGTCTATCTCGGCTTCCTGAAATCGTGGCAGAAAGGCGTCGCCAATGCCAAGTCCACGCCCGAAGATTGCGCCCACGTAATTCTTCGCGCCGTGCAAAGCCCGCGGCCGCACGCGCGTTATACGGTCACGCGCGAGGCGCACATCGTTAAATTCCTGCGCTGGATTCTCCCCGATCGCAGCTTCGATCGCGGGATGCTCAAGATGATGGGGCTCGATCATCCCACCGGGACGCCGCCTTCGCCGGAAGCGATTCGCGCTCAGCTCGATAGCATGCTGCGCGCTCGCCCCGATGATTCTTCCCGCGCGATGCACGCCTGAGCAAGCGTAGTTAAGACGTCACACGTGCCCACGCGCCTATGGACGCCCATCGCGCTTTGACGGAAAATCATTGCTGGGGCGTCCATTTTTCAGTTTAGTTCGAGCTTCTCTGTCTTCACTTGGGGCACTTTTTTCGGTCGATGGCACATATCCCGGATGCATTTTGAACTGAACGGCAGAGCCTGCTTTGCCAAAGGAGATCGGTGGCTATGGCGGATTTGCTGCAATGGCAGCTTTCCAATGGCGTGGTCATCGAACTGGACCGCGACTCCAAAGCCGTGCGCATCTTCAGCCGCAACGTTCGCCTGCATTTCGAATACGGCGACCCGAAGGAGATCATAAAAATCCTTCGTGGAATCGCGGATGTCCTGTCCGGCAAACCGCGAAGCTTGTATTAGCCCCACAAGAGCTCAGCGCGACACAAACGCTTCGTCCCATCCTGTGCTCATCTCTCGCTTTGCGCATGAGCCGCAGAATTTCACCTGAGGGATGACCGCAAACCCCGATTCAAATTTTTCCGCAAAATGATAGAATCGATTCTGTTCCCCGGTAGCTCAATGGTAGAGCATTCGGCTGTTAACCGAAGGGTTGCAAGTTCGAATCTTGCCCGGGGAGCCACTTCCTCTTCGAGATAG
>JASHRL010000209.1 GCA_030037355.1 Candidatus Acidiferrales bacterium
GGCGATGATGAAGGCAACGATAGAACGAAACGGCAAGAAAATTTTGCTGAAGGTCGAAGGAAAACTGTGCGGGCCGTGGGTGGAGGAGCTGCGAGGCTGCTGGGAGTCGCTACTCGCGACGGCGGGCGGACATCCAATAGCGGTTGAGCTAGCGGACGTGAGTTTTATTGACGAGAGCGGGAAGGAACTTCTTTCGATGATGGCAAAGGGCGGAGCGGAGATTCGAGCGGAGGGGTGCTTAACATCGGCGATTGTGAATTCGATTCGGCCGGCGAAAAGAGATGGCATGACGGCAGAAAACTCCAGGCAGCGGCGGTCGCGGGGACCGCAGCGATTTTTGATCATTCCGCTTTTGATTTTTCTTGCCTTAGGAATGGCCAGCGCCCAGCAGAGCGGCGGGCAATCGGTGGAAAACGAGAAGGCGCCGTTGCAGTTGAACTTGCACCAGGCGGTGCAGATGGCGCTGAAAGAAAATCCGAGCGTGCAGATTGCGGCGCTGAGTTTAGCGGAGAGCCAAAAAGAGAAAAACATCGCGCTGGCGAATCTGCTGCCGCAAGCGGACTTGAATGCGAGCGAACACGTCAATCGAATCAACATACAGGCGGAAATCGGACTCACTTTTGCGGGTTTTCCCAAGGCAGTCGGGCCGTTTCAGGTGGTTCAGGCAGGGTCGGATTTTTCGACGCCGGTTTTCGACCTGTCGCTGTGGCGGAAATGGCAAGCGTCGCAAAAAGATGTGACGACGGCGGATGCGCAGCGGCAGTCGGTGCGCGAGCAGATCGTGCTGCTGGTGGTGTCGCAGTACCTGACGGCGCTGCGGCAAAATGCGGAGGTTACGGCAGCGGATGCGGAAGTAAAGCTGGCGCAGGCGCTCTACGATCAAGCGTCGGATATGGAGAAGCGGGGAGTGGCGACGGGTGTGGATGCGCTGCGTGCGAATGTGGAACTGCAGAATCAAAAGCAGGGACTCATCGTGGCGCAGACGAACGAACAAATCGCCCTTTACGGACTCGCGAAACTGCTGAATATCGACCCACAACAGAAGATCGAGCTAGCGGACCAGGGAAGTTTTTCCGAGACGCCGAATGTCGACGAAAACGCGAGCTTAAATGAGGCATATCAGACACGTCCGGAAATGCGCGCGCTGGAAGCGGAGCAACAATCACTGGAATATCAGAAGCGCGCGGACAGCGACTCGCGTTTGCCGTCGCTGCATTTTGATGGCAATTACGAGCAGCAAGGAACGCAGGTCAATAACGTGATTCCGACATACGTTCTGGAAGGCGCAGTTACCGTGCCAATTTTCACAAGCGGACGCATCCACAACGAGATTGCGCGCGACAGTCTGGAAGTGCAAAAAGTGCAGCAGAGCATCCTGGATGAGAAGAACCAGGTGGCGCTCGATGTACGGACAGCGATCGCGGAGCTGGATTCGGCGAGAAATCAGGTGCAGGTGGCGAATTTGGGCATGCAACTGGCGAAGGAAGAAGTGGATCAGGCGCAGGACCGATTCAATGCAGGCGTGGCGGACAACATCGAAGTGACGACGGCGCAAGATGCGCTGGCGCGCGCATACGAGAACCAAATCTCTGCGCTCTATCAGTACAACCAGTCGCGCGCGGATCTGGCGCATGCGATCGGGAAGACAGAACTTCTCTACAACCAATGAAAGGCTAAATTTCATGAACTCCAAGACGACAGAAGCCGAGCCGCAAGAGCAGTTCAAAAACGAAATGGGCCGCGCGCAGACGGATGGAAAGCCTCAGGCGAAGAATGCGGCTCCGAGCGCGAACGCGCCACAAGAACCGGATCAAATGACCGCGCAGAAGGAGCCGAGCGGGCTGAAGAACCCGCGCGTGCGGCAGCGCTTGATGATCGCTGGGGCGATTCTCGTTGCCGTGTTTCTGGGGATGTGGCTGCATTACCGGAATCGCGAAACGACGGACGATGCAGAAGTGGATGGGCACATTATTCCGATTTCGTCGCGCGTGCCCGGGAGCGTGCTGCAAGTGCTGGTGAACGACAACGAACGCGTGACGGAAGGGCAAGTGCTAGTGCAGCTCGATCCGCGGGATTATCAGACGAGAGTAGACGACGCCAAGGCCGCGCTGGCAATGGCGGAAAGCCGCGCGCAATCGGCGAAGGTGAACGTGCCGCTGACGAACGAGACGACGCAGAGCGGGACGAGCGGCGCGGACGCAGAAGTGATCGCCGCGCAGGCGGCTTACGACCAGGCGAAACTCGCGCTGAAGCAAGCCGCGACTTCGGAGCTGGCATACGCGCAGGCGAATGTGCAAAAGGAACAAGCGGCGAACGACAAAGCGCAGTCGGACGTTACTCGCGTGGGTCCGCTGGCGGCGAAGAGCGAAATCACGCAACAGCAATATGACGCATACGTTGCGACGGCGACAGAAGCGAAAAGCGACCTGGACGAGGCGCAGCAGAATCTCACTCTGGCGCAGCAAACGATCGGCGTGCGACAGGCGCAGGTGGAATCGGCGCAAGCGGATTTGGAGAAGGCGAAGGCAGATTTAGCGGCGGCACAGGCGAACACGAAACAGGTAGCTATCAGCTCGGCGAATGCCTCTTCGGCGCGCGCGGCCGTGGAGGAAGCGCAGGCGGAATTGGATGCGGCAGAACTGAACCTCAGTTACACGAGGATCATTGCGCCGGAAGATGGCGTGATTACGAATAAGACGGTTCAGGTGGGAGAGATTTTGCAGCCCGGAGAAGGATTGCTGGTCTTGATTCCTTTGAAAGATGTGTGGGTGACGGCGAACTACAAAGAAACGCAACTGGCAAAGGTGCGACCGGGCGACCGTGCGGAGATTCATGTGGATATGTACGGCAAAACGTTTACGGGACATGTGGACTCGATCGCCGGCGCGACGGGATCGCGGCTGAGTCTGCTACCGCCGGAAAATGCGACGGGAAATTACGTCAAAGTGGTCGAGCGGATTCCGGTGAAAATCGATCTCGATCCGATTTCTCCGAGCGAGGCCATTCTGCGGCCGGGGATGAACGTCGAAGCAACGATCATCACGAAATAAAGGCACATGGCGACACTAGCACTTCCGCGAGAACGAACGCACGAAGTCAATCCGTGGCTGATCGCCGCGACGGTGATGCTGGCGACGTTCATGGAAGTGCTGGACACGAGCGTCGCCAACGTGTCGCTGCCGCATATCGCGGGCAGCCTGAGCGCCGGTGTGGACGAAAGCACGTGGGTGCTGACTTCGTATCTCGTTTCCAACGCCATCGTATTGCCGCTGACCGGCTGGCTCTCGAATGTTTTCGGGCGCAAGCAGTTTTACATGGCTTGCGTGGCGATTTTCACCGTCAGCTCGTTTCTGTGCGGGCTGGCGCCGAGCCTGGGAATGCTGGTGTTCTTCCGCGTCTTGCAAGGGGCTGGCGGGGGCGGATTGCAGCCGATTTCGCAGGCGATTCTTGTCGACCATTTCCCGCGCGAAAAACAGGGCATGGCGATGGCCGTCTATGGCATGGGTGTCGTGGTGGCTCCGACGATTGGGCCGACGCTTGGCGGATGGATTACGGACGATTTCACATGGCGGTGGATTTTCTTCATCAATATCCCGGTCGGCATTCTTTCGATTCTGATGACGTCGCTGCTGATCAAAAATCCGGCGCATCAGGAAAAAAGAAAGCTGAAAATCGACTACATCGGACTGGGATTGCTGAGCGTCGGCGTGGGGTTCCTGCAAGTCGTGCTTGACAAAGGGCAGCGCGACGATTGGTTCGGTTCACATTTTATCGAATGGGCGACGATCGTTGCGGTGATTGCGATTGTGGGAGTAATTATCTGGGAGCTGCGGCAAAAAGAGCCAATGGTCGACTTGCGGCTGCTGAAGGAGCGCAATTTCGCAATCGCCGTGTTTACGATGTACATCCTCGGATTCGTGCTGTATGGAACGACGGTCTTACTCCCGATTCTGCTGCAAACGGAGCTCGGCTATACGGCGATGCAGAGCGGGCTGGTGCTGCTGCCGGGCGGAGTGTGCATGATGATGATTATGCCGCTCGTAGGGTGGGGTCTGGGAAAATTTGAGGCGAGATGGCTGGTGGTGGTGGGATTGCTCATCACAGGGACAGGACTGTTCCTGATGGGCTCGCATTTTGATTTGCAGATGGGGATGCAGACGCCGGTGCTGGTGTGGATTGTTTCGCGATTTGGCGTGGCGTTTCTCTTTGTGCCGATCAATGTGATTGCGTTCTATTACGTCGACAAGCTAAAGACCAATGACGCAACTGGCCTCATCAATTTGGCGAGAAATATCGGCGGGAGCATGGGGATTTCGTTTGTCACGACGCTCCTGGACCGCGGCGGGCAATCGAACCAAGTTACACTGAGCGCGCACATCACAGCGATGAATCAATACTTCCAGGCGGCCATGCAAGGGATGGCGCAGCGTTTGATAGCTGCCGGGTCGTCGGCGACGGAAGCGATGCAACAGGCGCAGGCGATGTTTTATCGCACGCTGCAGAATCAGGCGACGATGCTTTCGTTTATCCAGGACTTCCGCATCATGGGATACATTTGCATGGCGATGATTCCAGTCATGTTTATCCTCAAAAAAACCAGGCCGGGAAGACCTCGCGGCATGGCGCACTAGAGAATCCGACACCACAGTAAAATGCCATGGCGTGCGCTACAATCGCGCGATGGTTCGCGAGCGAAAGCGAGAATACTGAGATTGCAGCGAAAAAGCGCATCGAATCCATACATGGCACGGGCGCTCGCGCTGGCGCTCGAAAATGTAAGCACGCTGCGGGGTGGGCCTTTTGCCGCGGTGGTCGTGAGAGACGGCGAGATTCTAGCGGAAGGCGTGAATCGTGTGACGGCGTTGCACGATCCGACGGCGCATGCGGAGATTTCGGCAATTCGCGAGGCTTGCCGGAAACTGGGGCATTTCGAACTGACGAATTGCGAGATTTACGCAACTTGCGAGCCGTGTCCGATGTGTCTCGGAGCGATTTACTGGGCGCGTCTTGAGAGAGTTTATTTTGCGGCGACCGCGACGGATGCGTCGAAGGCCGGGTTCGATGATTCGTTCATTTACCGCGAACTGCGCCGACCCGCGCAACGACGGAAAATCCCCATGATTCGCATCATGCGCGGGGAAGCGCGGAAAGTTTTTGACGCCTGGGAAAAGCAGCAGGGCAAAATCTGTTATTGAGCGGAGACCAACGCATGACCATTACGCTGGAACAAAACAACTATGGCGAGTCGCACGTCGGACTCCTGCGAGTGATGCACCGAGGAAGTTTTCACGAAGTGAAGGACCTGGACGTCTCGGTGCGGTTTGACGGCGATTTCGAAGCGGCGCATTCGAAGGGCGACAACCGCAACATTCTTCCGTCGGACACGGTGAAAAACACGGTGCACGTTCTGGCGCGGCAGTATCCGGCGGAGGCTATCGAAGAATTCGCGCTGCACATCATTGAACACTTTCTCACGTACAACGACCAAATCTCGAAGGTGAATGTTTCGGTGAGGGAGCGGCTATGGTCGCGGATTCCCGTCGGCGACAAGCCGCAAGCGACAGCGTTCATCGCCAATGCGAGCGAAAAGCGCACGGCGCAGATTCAGGCGACGCGAGAGCGAATGGTGCTGCAATCAGGCATCGAGGACCTGACGGCGATGAGGACGACTTCGTTTTCGTTCGAAGATTTCCGGCGCGACCCCTATACGACTCTGACGGGGACGCGCGAGCGAATTTTTGCGACCTCCATCAGCGCAGCGTGGATCTACGAAATCAGCGAGCCGGACTTGCCATTTTCGACGATGTGGCACAGCGCGAGAAAAACATTGCTCGAGACATTTGCCGCGCATGAAAGCCGTTCGCCGCAGCACATGCTCTATGCCATGGGACAAGCCGTGCTCGACAACCTGGAAGCGATTGCAGAAATCCGGCTGGCGCTGACGGACAACCATTACGCTTTGGTCGATCTCAAACCGTTTGGAATGGAAAATGAAAATGAAGTGTTTTCTACGGCAGATGCGTCGCACGGAATTGTGGAGGCGACGCTGAGACGGGAGAACGATCACCACCGAGGCGGCGTTTGATGGAAGGTCGCGGCTTCGGCGAGAAGGGTTTGCGGGACCAGGCTACATGAGCGAGAAGATACTCATCGTCGATGACGAGGCCGCAGTCAGCGCGGGACTGGCGCTTCTGCTGCGCCGGCAGAGCTATGAAGTCAGGACGGCGGACGACGGCGATAAAGCGCTCGAAGAATGCGCAGCCTTTCAACCGGACCTGATTCTTCTCGACGTGATGATGCCGGGCCGCGACGGTTTTGAAATCTGCCGGGAAATCAAATCCCGGCCGGAGATGCGGCTGGTTCCTGTGGTCTTGATTACCGGGCTTTCCGAGAAGACCGACCGCATTCGTGGCATCGAAGCGGGCGCCGATGATTTTCTGAGCAAGCCCATTGACGTGAGCGAACTGAATGCGCGCGTTCGGTCGCTGCTGCGATTGAAGTCGTTTACCGACGAGCTCGAAAACGCGGAGGCGGTGCTTTTCACTCTGGCCTTGAGCATCGAGGCGCGCGATCCCTATACGCACGGGCATTGCGCGCGTTTGTCGGAGCTATCGTCGAGGATGGGAGAGCGCATGGCGCTCCCAGCGGAGGAAATCACGGCGCTGCGGCGAGCGGGAATCGTCCATGATGTGGGAAAAGTCGTTGTGCCGGATGCGATCCTGCTCAAGCCGGGCCCGTTGACGGCGGAAGAACGCGCGATGATGAAGCAGCATCCCTCCGCCGGGGAGAAAATTTGCGCGCCGCTGAAAGCGTTTCGGCTGGTCTTGCCCGTGATCCGGCACCACCATGAGCGCTGGGATGGTTCGGGTTACCCGGACGGCCTGAAGGGCGAAGCGATTCCGCTCACGGCGCGAATTCTGCAAGTTGTCGATGTCTATGACGCGCTGACGACGAATCGGCCTTACCGAAAGGCGGTTTCTCCTGAAGAAGCGTGGAAGATTTTGCAGGCGGAGGTCGAGGGCGGCTGGTGGGACGGGAATTTGGTCGATGAGTTTCGGGCGATGATGCAGGGCAAGGAACACACGCCGGAGACTGTCAAAAATGGCGAACTTGCGTCAGCCGTCGCGAAACGAGCGACAAAAAGCGCTGGCGCGCGATAGGAAAACGCGCCAGAGCGCTTCAACGCCGTTTGCCACTTCAAATCCTGAAGAAAGCGATTAGAGGGCGTATTTAACGATTTCCGCCAATAAGGGAGAAAATTCCGCCGGCGCGGCTACCTTGCCGTTGAGAATGGTCTCCGGACTGATACCTTCGCCGTAGAGAGCAATGTCGCCGTCGTCGTCCGGTTCAAACACAGCGCCATTCAAGCTGACTCCCGCAAAAATTCCGCGGCTGCGCGAATAGCTGAGAATTTCGGCGTGCAACTGGAGGTCGGTGCTGGCCTCGGCGCTGCGTCCGAGCGGGCCGGCCGCCGCCGTGGCATCCCCACCGATCTTGAACTTATCGCTGAGAAGCTTTTTCAGGCCATCGCGATTGCGAAAGACGAGGATTAAATCGGTGGATGAACCGCCGATTTGAAAACCAAAACTTCCTCCACTGATCATGACGAACGCGGGAGCACTCCAGGTCCTATTGCCCGTGCGGCAAGTGACCATGCCTTTGCCATATTTTCCGCCGACCATGAAGGCAAGCTGCTTTTCACCGGGAATAATGGAGATGCATGCAGCTGACTGCAACAAGTCCAGCGGAAAAGAACTGTCCGGCGCGTCGACGATGTCCTTGAATATGTCCGCCGAATCCTGAATGCGCTTAATATCATCGTCTTTCGAAGAGCCGGCCAACACCGGAAACGCCAGCGCGATCACCAGGAGCCCGCAGAGCAGCAAATTTCTCTTCATGAACATTCCTCCCCATTCCGGCTGGAATGATACAAGGATGCGTTCGCGGACGCAAAAGTTGCGCCTGTAGAAAAACTGGATTGAAAAATAATTTTGTAGGCGACGGAGTGGAGCTGCGAAGTCCAGGAATGCGCGTTGAGCATTTCTGTTAGAATCGGCGCACTTTCGCACGGTGAATGTGATCCGGGCGAGAAAGTCCGCGAACGCAAATGACCGCAAGAGGCATGAGCGAAGCACTCTTCCCGCGAAATTTTCGAAAGGACTATCCGGAGGCGGTGCGCGGCGAGGGCTGCTTTGTCTACACGGGCGATGGGCGGAAGATTCTTGATGCCTGCGGCGGCGCGGCGGTGGTTTCGATTGGACATGGAGTTGAGGCGGTGGCGCGAGCGATGGGAGAGCAAGCGCGCGAACTTGCATACGCTCACTCATCGCAATTCATCACGCAAGCGGCGGCAGAACTGGCGCGGCGCATCCTTGAACTGGCACCGGCGAATTTTCGCGATTCGGAAGATGGGCCGGGCCGCGTCTACTTCACCAGCGGCGGTTCGGAAGCGACGGAAACAGCGCTGAAACTTTGCCGGCAATATTTTTTGGAACGCGGCGAGCCGCAGCGAACGGAATTTTTGTCGCGCTCGCAGAGCTATCACGGCAGCACGCTGGGTGCGCTGGCTGTCTCCGGCAACATCAAGCGCCGGACGCCATTTGAGCCGCTTCTGCCGAAGTGGGAGCACATCGTTCCGTGCTACTGCTATCGCTGCCCGCTTGGATTGCAATATCCAGAGTGCAAGGTCGATTGCGCGGAGGATTTGGAGCGACATCTCGCCCCGGATAGTGAAGGACGCGTAGGCGCATTTTTCGTCGAGCCGCTTTCCGGCGCGACACTCGGCGCCGTGCCGCCACCGGCGGAATACTTGCCGCGAATTGCGAAAATCTGCCGCCAGCAAAACATTCTGCTGGTTGCCGATGAAGTGATGACGGGCATGGGAAGAACCGGGAAACCGTTCGCGGTGCAGCACTGGGATCTCAAGCCGGACATCATTCTTGCCGGAAAAGGAATCGCGAGCGGATACGCGCCACTTGGGGCGGTGATTGTCACCGGGCGAGTTGCGCGAGCCATCGAACGCGGCTCGGGGACTTTTCTGCACGGGTTTACATACGGGGCACATCCCGTATCGACGGCAGCGGGCCTGGCCGTGCTCGACTACATCGCGGAGAAGAATCTTTTTGCGCGCGTCCCTTCCGCAGGCGAAGAACTTCGGGCGGCGCTCGAGCCTTTGAAGCAATTGCCGATTGTCGGTGATATTCGCGGGCTTGGATTGCTTGTTGGCATCGAGCTTGTGCGCGAGGCGAAGACGCGCGAACCTTTTTCTGCTGAAGCAGGAATGGCACGGAAGATTTACGACGCAGCTCTGGCGCGCGGCGTCTTGACGTATCCGATTCAAGGCTGCGTGGACGGCGCGCGTGGAGACCACATCCTCCTAGCACCACCGTTTGTGATTTCTTCGGACGAGATGCGTTTTCTTCGCGACTCTCTCTATGAAGCCGTAGCCGACGTTTCCCGAATGAACGCCTGATTCCTGAAAACGCGCTGCGTTGTGAGGAAAACAGTTCGATGTGGGCTGCAGAAAGGGTGAGATCTACGGGCGGCGGGCGCGCGCTTCGTTGGGCAGGCGGGTCACTTGCTCGCGCATCGAACGCAAGGACAAGCCGCTGCGCACGAGAGCATAGAATCCGAGAAAAAGAAACGGAATCGTCAGCATCAGGAAGGCGAAAATCGAAAAGCCGGTGGCGGTAGTTTTTTCGACGTTGAAAATGCTCAGGCCCAGGACGCAGAAGAACTGATACGCGCCGACGTTGGCGGGAGCGTTGGGCAAAGAAACGCCAAGATTGATGACGAGAAGCACCACCACAGCGGCGAGGAATGGCAAACCCAGTGCGAAGGACTTTATGAGCGCCCACAAAGCCATCAACTGGAAAAATGGCAGAAGGAGAGAGGCAAAAACCGCGGGATAAAAGCTGGGCGAAGTGCCCATGGCGTGAAGTCCGATGAGCGCGGACATCAATTTCCCAGGGACGCGCCTGCCGCCGGTCATCAGGCGCGGATCGCCGCTGAAGCGGAATTCGATGTAGAGAATGAGGCCAACGAAAATGCCCAGAATTGCAAGCGTGGCGATGGTCAGCGCGTCGACAGCGTGGGGAAATCTCGTGTGCTGAGGAACAAAGGGAGAAATGACCGCCAGAGCCGCGGTGATGACGACCAAATCGATCAGCCGTTCGACGCCGACAGAACCCAGCACGGTGACGAATCCGATGTCTTCCGAATTGGAAAGGAGATATGCGCGGAGAACTTCGCCGGGGCGCAGCGGGAAGACCAAATTGGCGAATAAACCGGTAAAGACGGCACGGACAGAATCCCTGATTCTCACGTGGCCAAACGGGGTCAACAGCAACTTCCAGCGTACGCTCTGGGCCACGTAGCTGAGGACGTCGAAAACAATGGCCAGAGCGACCCAGCGCCAGCTTATATTCGCGAGATGCTCGAGGGCACGCTTGACATGGAAGTCGTACAGAACCCAGACGAGGAAAATGACCGAGAGGGCATAACCGATCCAGATGAAGGTCCGGTGCCTCGACGGAGCGGCCTTTGTGACAGTTGTGCTCAACGCGGCTTTCCCACTCCCCAAGCGTGACCCGCTAACAGACACTTTAGGCGAATGAATGAGCAGCCAAAAGCCATTTTCACCCTGCCCCCAGGGTCAAAATCCGGTACAGCGTACTGTAAGGGCCCTGCGGAGGCAATGCCGAGGGTGTTAAAGGGCTGGGGTTGGTGGCGGGAGAGGCACTCCTGGGCTGGAGCCTTCCGACATGGGTAAGGCGACGGCTGGCCGGAGGCGGGAATCTGTGGCAGACTGGAGAATCAAGGAAGAAATGGGGGATTTCTTAGCCGATTTTTGACGTTCGGGCACGGTGCGCTCGCCGGAATGACTGACGCCGAAGTAAAATCGCCATAGAGAACTCAATGGACCCGCAATTCATACGGAATTTCTGCATCATCGCGCATATCGACCATGGGAAGTCGACGCTGGCGGACCGTCTGCTGGAACTGACCGGCGCACTGAGCGAGCGTGAAATGACCGCGCAGGTGCTTGATTCGATGGATTTGGAGCGCGAGCGGGGCATAACGATCAAGGCAAAAAGTATTCGTCTGCATTACACCGCGCGCGACGGCAAAGAATACCGGCTGAACCTGATCGATACACCGGGTCACGTCGATTTTTCATACGAGGTTTCGCGCGCGCTTTCCGCCTGCGAAGGGGCATTGCTTGTGGTGGACGCGAGCCAAGGCGTGGAGGCGCAGACAGTCGCCAATGCGTTCCTCGCTTCGCGGCACAATCTTGCGATTATTCCGGTGATCAACAAAATCGATTTGCCGGCGGCGGAGCCGGAGCGCGTGAAGGAGCAGATCGAGAATGTCCTGGCGATTCCCGCGGCGGATGCGCTGCTGATCAGCGCGAAAAGCGGATTGGGTGTGGCGGATGTGCTGGAAGCGGTGGTCGCGCGGATTCC
>JASHRL010000210.1 GCA_030037355.1 Candidatus Acidiferrales bacterium
GTTGCCGTTTGAACAGACATGCAATCCTCCTTCTAAAAGGATGCGGAAGATCAAAGCAGGAATCAAGTGCGGCAGAGTTAGAGAGAGTCGTCCTTCGATTCGTCGTCCGGCGGGACGGATTCCAAGACAGGGTGTGGCTGCTTGCGAATCGCTCCGATGAACAGCTCCACAAGCTCCGGGTCGAACTGTGCGCCAGCGCAGCGCTGGATTTCCGCCAGCGCTGGCTCAGCCGCGCGCGCTTTCTTGTAGACGCGCGGCGAAGTGATCGTGTCGTATGCGTCTGCGACGCCGATAATTCTCGCGCCGAGCGGAATGCGCTGGCGATCTAGTTGGTCGGGATAGCCCGAGCCGTCGAAAAACTCATGGTGGTGCTTCACCATCTCGCGCACGTTGCTCAGCGCCAGGAGCGGGTCGAGGATTTTCCACCCCAGAATCGTGTGCGACTTCATCGTCTCCCACTCGTCGGCGTCGAGCGGTCCCGCTTTGTTCAAAATATCCTCCGGAATGCCTACTTTGCCGACGTCGTGCAGCAGGCCCGCCAGGCGAACTTCTTCCACTTCGATGGGCTTCAATCCGGCGGCCTGCGCAATCATCGCCGCGTAGGTCGAGACTTTTTTCGAATGCCCGTGCGTGTATTGGTCCTTCGCGTCCACAGCATTCGCCAGCGACGTCATCATCTCCACAATTGCCGTAGGAAGCCTTTCGAACGATCCCGCGCGATTCTGGTCGTTGAGCGACTGCGAGAATTGTTCGATGCGCCGGTAAATTTCGTCGAACGCTTCCGGGCCGGTCGAGAATTGGCGATGCAGCATTACGCCCAGGTACGCTTCCAGAACGTCGCGCTTCCATTTCTTCGAAGCGCCCGGCGCCCGTCTTTCCGCCGTGAACACTGCGTTTCCGCCCTGATGTTTCGACAAATACATCGACGCATCGGCCACCTGAATCAGTTCTTGCGGTGTCGAGCCGTGCGTTGGGAAGCAGGCGATGCCGAAGCTCGCCGTGATGTTTTTGTCGCGAAGGAGCGGATCGGAAGCGACCCAGCTCCGCAGCTTTCCCGCGATTTGTCGCGCCTGCTCGATGTTCGTTTCCGGCATCAAAATCACGAACTCGTCGCCACCATAGCGCGCCACGACGTCTGAACGGCGGCAATTCTGTTCCAGAATCAATCCCACGCGCTGCAGCACCACGTCGCCTTCCAGGTGTCCGTAGAAGTCGTTGACGAATTTAAATCGATCGAGGTCCATCAGGACCAGCGCAAATGGCCGGCCCGCGCGCGTCGAGCGTTTCCACTCCGCCGAAAGCGCTTCCATGAGGAAGCGGTGCGTCTTTACGCCTGTCAGGCCGTCCGTGATGGCCTGCTCCTGCGCCTTCTGGAACGTCACGGCATTCTGCAATGCGCCTGCGAAAAGATCGGCGAGCGTTCGCAGCAATTGAATTTCTTCTTCGCGAAAATCCGATGGTTCGGAGGATTCCGCGTAAAGCACGCCCAGCAGATTATCCGCGCAGTTGATCGGCAATGCGATCGCGGAAACAGATCCGGGCAAAAGCGGCTGCGGCGTCTCAGGGCTCACCTCCCGCACCATCGCGATCTCGCCGGTTCGCGCCACGTTTCCAATCAGCCCTTCGCCGAGCGCGATTCGCCGCCCGATGGCGTCGCGCCGCTTGCCCGCTTCGGCCTGAATCAGCAACTCCTTGGCGGAATAATCCATCGTCGCGATGCCGATGTGGTCGTATGTAAGTCCTTGTTCCAGTTCTCCGGCGACCTTCGCGAGCATCTCTTCGGGATTCAGCGTCATGATCGCGTGGCCGGAAATCTTGTTCAGCAGCGTCAGTTGCCGCGATTTCCTCTGTTCCTCTGCAAAGAGCCGCGCATTCTCAATGGCCACGCCGGCCTGGCTCGCGAGAACGCGCATCAATTCCAGATGCCCTTCGTCAAAGACGCGCTCCTGCTTGCTGTGGATGGCCATAACCCCGATGGCCCGGTCATACAGAATGATGGGGACGCCGCAGAAGCTTCCGGCGATGCGCCCTGTTTTCACGCCGAGCCTGTGGACTTCAGCCGTAAAATTCTCGCGGATCAGCAGCGGTTGCCGTTCGCGAATGATGTATTCCGTCAGCCGGTTCGTCGCTGGCCGCGAGTGCTTCGGCTGGCGAACGTTGTCTTCGGCCTCCAACTCGTAGCGAATCTGGTCTCGCGACGTGTCATACAGAGCGATGTAAAAGCTGCTGACGTCGAACAGCCGGTGCATTTCGCTGTAGATCGTCTCGAGCAGTGCATCGCTATCGAGCGTCGAACTCATCGCCTGGCCGATATCGTTCAGGATGTGCAGCTCTTCGGTGCGACGCGAAGTTTGCTGAATCAGATAGCTGTTTTCGACGGCCATCCCAATCTGATAGCCCAGAGCCAGCAGCAGCCGCAGCTCAGCCGGCGTAAACTGGCGGTTATCCGGCGTGCCCAGCAGCAGCACGCCCAGAACGCGCTCCTTGGCCTGTAAACTGATTCCCACAACCGTGCGCAGATTTTGCGCCAGCAGAAGCTCGCGAATTCGTCGGAACGAAGGCTCGCGCTCCAGCGCTTCCCAGTCGCCGTCTCGCGAGAGATCGCGCAGCACGACGAGTCCGCCGAGCCGCGCCACGAGCTTCACAATTGGATCTTCCAGATTTTCTTCCAGCACTTTGGAGCTGAATTCGTCCGACAGACCCGTCGTCACCACGGAAATCGGTCCCTGCGCGTCTCCATAATGCAGGCAAAGCGCTCCGCTCGGAATTCGCGCTACGTTGAGAACGCGATCCAGCGCCTGTGCCAGCATTTTCTGAATCTCGCCGCCGACAAAACTCGAAGTCGCCAGATTCAGGTTCGATAGCGCCAGCATGTTTCGTTCGACGCGATGGCGCTCTTCTTCATAAACGGCCATCACCATCAGCACGCCGCAGAAAAACTCCGGCAGCACCAGCGGCAGACGCAGATCGACATTCTGCAGCCAGGCGATGCGATGCCGAAACAGCATCCCGATGCTCAGCAAGCCCCACACCGCAAACGAACTCGCCAGCAGAAAATCCGAAGGAGATTCGCGTTTTTTTCCTTCCATCCAAAACACGCGCGCCACAACAAACAGCAGGAGCATCACGCCAAGGTACGGCGACACCGTGACCCAGCCCTCCGCGCGCGCCACAGCCCACAACGCGCTCAGGCCCGCAATCCCCAGTGTCACCGAAAGCCGCAGCGTCGTTCTCGCGTACATCCGCGCGGATATCAGGAATAGGAGCACGGCAATGATCATCAGCCATGCTTCGAAGGAGGAGGCCCAATCCGCGGCGCGCGGCCACCGGACGAGCACGCGCGTCAGCGCGGTCAGCCCCATCAGGAGCCAGCCCGCAGCCCAGACGAGCAGATAGCTCTGGCGCTTCAACACATAGACATACGTGAAGAACGCCGCCAGAAGAAGCGCTCCGGCCAGCAATACCGCTCCCACGATCCCGGTCGAACTCAGCAATTCATGGCTCCGTTGGCGTATCGGCGGGCTGCTCTGCGAGGATAGCAGAATTCCGCGTAAGGCTTATCGAAGTCCAACATCCAGTTGACGTTCCGCACACCTCTGGCGGGCGGATCGTCCGCAGCCCGGACACACCACTGGGAACGCCTCATCGGCGTCACATCCCTTCCGAACTATAGAAGCCGCGTTGCGCCTTCGCAACGGTACCATCGTACTCGCGCCCTCAAAAAAGCACGGCTTCGGCCGCTCTCGCGAAGCGAATTTTTCCTATTGTTTCCCCATAGAAAGTATGTCATCCTCCCTCTGGCTTTCCCATAGGAGTATTCTCGAAAATGACCAACGACAAGACCGATGTCTGGCAGGGAACTCTGGCGCTGATGGTGCTCAAGACCCTCGAAGTCCTCGGCCCGCTGCACGGCTACGGCATCGCCCGCCGCATCGAGCAAACCAGCGGCAATTTGCTCTCCGTCAATTACGGCACGCTCTATCCCGCGCTCCTCAAACTCGAGCAGGAAGGGTACATCGCCTCTGAATGGGGCGTTTCGGACAACAATCGCCGTGCGAAATTTTACCGCCTCACGCGCGCGGGCAAGAAACGCGTTGACCATGCCGCGCGCGAATGGGAGCAGACCACTGCCATCGTGGCGCGCTTTCTGTCTCCGGGCGAGGAACAGCCGTGAGAACGCTCAGGAAGTCCCTCCGCGCCTGCCCAGCGGTGCTAAGAAGCCGATTACAGAATCGCTGCCCCTCCTATTCGCGCACGGCTTTCCCGCGAGGTACTCGATTTCTTCGTCTGCGACGGAGGATCGCGCCATGAAATCCATTCGCGCATTTTTTTCACGTCTCTTTGGTCTGTTTCACGGTCCTGCGCGCGATCGCGAATTAGCCGACGAACTCGAAAGCCATCTCCAGATGCACATTGACGAAAACATCCGCCGCGGCATGATGCCTGCCGAAGCTCGCCGTCAGGCGCTCATCGCCTCCGGCGGCCTCGAACAAGCCAAAGAAGTCTATCGCGCTCGCCGCGGCCTGCCATTTCTCGAAACGCTCTGGCAGGACATTCGCTTCGCTCTGCGCATGCTGCGCAAATCTCCCGGCTTCACCGCTGTCGCCATCCTCACTCTCGCCCTCGGCATCGGCGCAAACACCGCGATGTTCAGCGTGCTTTACGGATTGGTTTTGCGTCCCTTGCCCTACGCGGATTCGTCGCGTCTGGTGATGTTGTGGGACTCGAATCACAAAGCGGGGCTAAAACACCTTTTCGTGATGCAGGGCGCGTTCCCCATCCTGCAGAGCCAGGCGAAGAGCTTCGAAGACATCGCCGCCTTCGGTGGTATGAGTTCTTCGCGCGATAGCCTTTTTGCTGCCAGATTGTGGGGAACTGAAGAGCGCCTG
>JASHRL010000211.1 GCA_030037355.1 Candidatus Acidiferrales bacterium
ATTTCGCCGGTTCTTCGACGATTCATTTTCAAGCCGGCCGCTACACCGAACTGACCTTCGGAGGAGACTACTTCAGTAATCGCGAAGCCGTCTCTGGCTTGTCCAATAGTTCGAGCTACGCCTTCCGGGGCGGCTACACGAGGATGGTGCATCGCGGCCAAACCATCGGCCTTCTCTATTCGGCACAATCACTCACCGTCACCGACCCAGGCGAGCAGGTCACGACGAATTCGCTTCTCTTGTCTTACGATTTTGAATGGAAGACTGGACGCCAACTCCAGCTTTTCGCCGGGCCTCAGTATTCGCAGGTGAGCGCAAACCTATCGAATCTCGGAGGCCCCTCCTCGCCCCTGGCGATAAATCAGAACGTCCTCGGATATTCCGCAGGCGCCACTTTGTCCTTGGTCATCACGAAACAGAATTACTTGCAACTGATCGCGTCGCGTCGGATTTCCAACGGCGCCGCGGTTTCGGGCGTCACAATCCAAGACGAAGGCCAGTTGAACCTGTCGCGCCGGTTCAGCAAACGGCTGACGGCTTCTGTGGGAGCTCTCTACTCGGAGTATCAAGCGGTCGGCAGTTTGCCGGTCGCTTTACCGAACGGCTGGGGTGCATTTAACCGCGCACAGTTCAACATCGATCCGCGGAGTGCGATTTCGATTGAATACGACTACTTTCATCAGTCGCAGATATCCTCGGCGCTCGCCCCGCTTTTCTCCGACAATCGCGCCTTGATCGAGTATCACTACTCCTTTGGTTCTTTAGCGAGGCAAAGGTAGATTCTATGGGACCTGTACCGAACAATCCGCCTCCGCCGCTTTCCGAGACCATCGAGCGATTCGTGGCCATCGCCGCCCGTCGTCGCTGGTGGCTGCTTGGGGCGGCATTTACCGTCGCGATCGGGGTGGGACTGGGATCGTTCCTGCTTCCGAATCGTTACAAGTCCGAAGCTACCATCCTGGTCCAGCAGCAGCGGATTCCGGAGCGCTACGTCGTCCCCAACAGCACGACGGACCTCGACGAAGCGCTTCAAGCCATGACCCACGATGTCCTCTCGCGGCCCCGGCTCCTCAAGATCATTACGGACTTCGATCTCTATCCCAAACAGAGAGAGCGTCTCAGCCCGGAGCAGCTGGTGGAGTTGATGCGCGCCGACATCACCATTCAGTCGCTTGAAAATCCAGACCAGCAGCAGAAAGGCCCGAACGCCTTCACGATCTCGTACATTGGTTCTGATCCTGTGACCGTCCAACAAGTGACGGACCGGTTCACTTCGCTGTTCATTAACGAGGATCTCAAGTCGCAACAGCAGCTCGACGTCACCACCACGGCTTTTCTCCAAAGCCAACTGAGCGCTGCTCAAAGTGACCTCGACCAAAAAGAACAGCGTCTGCGCGATTTCAAAATGGCCAACCTCGGTGAGCTGCCCGAGCAACAGCAGGGCAATCTACAAATCCTCGATGGGCTTCAGATGCAGCTCCAGAGTACCAATGCCGCCTTGGCCCGCGCCAACGAGCAACACGCTTATCTGGAGTCCCTGCTGGCGCAATATCAGAATCTGACCGTGGCGACGGGCTCGAGTTCTCCCGCCGCGAGCACTCTTAATCCGATCGACTCCGCCCGTGCGGAGCTGAATCGCTTGGAGAACGAACGGACTTCACTCTTAGCCACTTTCTCGCCGGAGTATCCCGACGTCAAGAAGGTGAACCGCGAGATCGCGGAAACGCAAACTCTGCTTGACCAGCTCGAAAAAGCGAACCCGCATCCAGCCGACTCTGCCTCCGCCACTCCGAACGTTCCGGCCGCAATGCCCACGACCGATACCACAGTGGCGCAGCTGAATAGCCAGCTCAAGGAAAATCAGCTCGAAATCTCAAATGATCAGACGCAAATCAAGCAGCTGCAGGAGCAAGTAGACACATATCAGCACCGCTTGAACCTCACTCCGGTGCGCGAGCAGCAATTAACGGATATTCTCCGCGACTATGACTTGGCGAAGAAGAATTACGATGATCTTTACGCCAAGAAGGCACAATCGGCGCTCGCAACGGATCTCCAGCAGGATCAGCAGGGTCAGCAATTTCGCTTGATTGAGCCACCGAATTTGCCTTCCAAGCCATTTAGCCCCAACCGCCTCAAGATTGCTTTGGGCGGGCTCGCGGGAGGAATCGCGCTGGGCGCGGCTCTGGCTTTCCTGATGGAAACTCGCGACACTTCCTTCCGTTCGGAAAAAGAGATTCGCTTGCGGTTCAACCTCCCCTTGATCATCGCCACACCTCTGCTGGTCACTGCGGACGAAAGGCGAAGCAAGGTTTTGAGATTCAGCTTGGAGTGGTGTGCCGCCACAGCCATGCTTTTGGCCGTGCTTGCCACCGAGTATTTCATCTACCGGCGAGGATAAGAGTGTATAAGGCGTTTTTTCGTCTAAAGCGGAATCCCTTCGAGGTCAGCCCAGACCCGTACTTCATGTACGCGACGCCTTGTCATCACGAGGCGTTCGCCAGCCTGTACTATGGCATTCGCTCACGCAAAGGCTTCATGGTCATGACGGGGGAAGTGGGCACGGGGAAAACCCTCGTGCTCCGTTGCTTGACCGATCAGCTGGATAAGCTCCGCATTCAGTATGCGTACGTTTTCAATCCCTTGCTTTCGCCTGACGAGTTCCTTCGTTACACCCTGGCCGATCTCAATCTGCGCGTTCCTACCACCGGCAAGAATGATGTTCTGCTCCAACTCTATGGGTATCTCGCGCAACGCCAAAAGGTCGAGCAGACCACTGTGCTGATCGTCGACGAGGCTCATCTGCTGAGCCCTGAAATCCTCGAAGAAATTCGCTTATTGGGAAATTTGGAGAGTCGGCAGAGCAAGCTGCTGCAGATCGCGCTCGTCGGCCAGCCGGAATTGGATAACCGCCTCGACTCCCCCAATTTGCGGCAGCTCAAACAGCGAATTGCGCTGCGCTGCCAGCTCCAGCCTCTCTCTCTCGAACAAACCGGCGAATACATCGCCTGGCGCCTCGGCCGCGCTGGCGCTCTGCCCGGCCCGGAAGCTCCCGCGTTTCCTGCCGATGCCGTCTCCGAAGTTTTCGAGCACTCCCTTGGCTATCCGCGCCTCATCAACACCATCTGCGAAAATGCTCTGATTTTTGCGTGCGGCGCAGAAACACGCCTCATCAGCAAAGACCTGGTTCTTGCCGCTTGCAAAGATCTGCGCATGGAGCGGAGGCAGGTCGTCGCCGGCCGCGAAGTTCAGGCTGCCGCGCAGACGCCCATGGTGGCTGCTGGTTCGGAAGGGCAGGCTATGCCGGCTGAATACACGCCGGCGGTGGCCGTCGCGAAGGTCATCCACGGTGCAGGGGCGTCGGAGGTGAGTTCGTGAGCCGCGTGTTTGATGCGTTGCAAAAAACAGGGGGAGGCGGAACGCTTCCTCCGACGGCGTCACCAGCCGAATTTGTCGATGCGCTGGACAAAGGCTTTCGGCTCGATGCACTCGCATCCGTGCACGCTCAGCTCGGGCCTGAATCGCGCATCGTCTTCCACAGGGACCCGAGCGGCCCGAACGCGGAACGCTATCGTTTGCTGCGCCTGCGCCTGAATGCTGTCCGTGCCGAGGCCGAGATCAAGACTCTCTTGATCACTAGTCCCGGCCCGCAGGAAGGGAAGTCCAACCTGTCCCTGAATCTGGCCGCCGCGATGGCAGAAAAGAAAAAGCAGGCAGTTCTTCTTCTCGAAGCCGATCTCCGGCGGCCTTCTCTTTCTCGCGAGCTCGGACTCAAGTTGCCTTCCGGCTTGACGCAATGCACGCGCAGCGATGTGGGGCTGCAATCGGCGATCTACAAAGTCGAGCCTTTCGGCTTTTATTTCCTGCCTGTCGGCAAGGCATTGGCCAATCCGGCGGAGCTATTGAACTCCGACTGGTTTTCGGAAGCGCTCGCCAAGCTCGCCGATTCTTTTGATTGGGTGATTATCGACTCGCCTCCGGCAATCCCGGTTGTTGACGCGATCTCCTTGAACCGCCGCGCCGACGCGAGCCTCGTCGTAGCTCGGGCCGGGCGCACGCAGCAGAGCTCGATCTCCGATACGATTCAGCTCTTGGGCCAGGACCATGTTCTCGGCATCGTTCTTAACGCGGTAGAGAAGTTCGGCCGCGACTATCATGGCTATTACGAGCATCACGGCGACGGGACGAGTCCCCACTCACGGAAAGCCAAGTAACACACCGAAGCAGGGAAGTTTCATTCATCCGTTGACTGCATTCAGGCAGCAGTTTGCCCAAGCATAGAAGCGGTTGGTCACAATCTGAAGTGATCGGCACACAGGCTGAGCAGCTCTCATTGTGGCTATCCTGTTTTCTAGTCGGAGAAATGGTTATGGATGTGCCTCGCGGACTCTGGGGCAGTGCTTTCGGGTGCGCTGCGAAGCATTTTTGAAAGGGTACGAACGCCATCCTGAATCTGTGCACGATCTGTGGGCCCGTAGCCGAGAACGAGACCGGGACGCGATGGACGTTTGAGGTAGCAATTCGATAGAGGCATTGCGGAGATGCCGCTTTGGGCTGCCTTTTGCGAAACTGCTACGTCGTGAAAATGAGAAGGAAGTAATCCCACCAAATGCATTCCCGCGTCGGCGCTGACTACTTCCATCAGCCTGCCCATTTCTGCGCGCAGCGATTCTTCCAGTGCACGGCATCGCTCGGTATAGAGACCTCGCATTCTGCGAACGTGACGAGCAAAATGGCCTTCTTTGATGAAATCGGTCATTACCGCCTGATAGAGCATCGAAGAAAAAATGTCCGTGGCCTCGCGAATCACTGAAAACATACGGACCAAATCCTCGGGGATGACGAGGTATCCCAAACGCAGAGCGGGAAACATGACTTTGCTGAATGTTCCGATGTAGATGACTCGGGCATCTGAGTCGAGGCCTTGCAGCGAGCCGATCGGGCGGATGCCGAAGCGATATTCGCTGTCATAATCGTCTTCGATGATCCAGGCGCCGGCACGAGAAGCCCAATTGAGCAACTGCATGCGGCGCGTGGCGCTCATCGTCATGCCCATCGGATATTGATGTGATGGCGTGATGTAGACGGCGCGCGCTTTCGGGCAACGGCGAATGCCTTCCGCGACATTCAGGCCTTCGCCATCAACGGGAACAGGAATCAAACGGACACCGACGGTCGCGAATGCCTGATGCGCGCCAGGATAACCCGGCTCTTCCATCCAAACAGGAGCCCCGGGCCCCAGCAAAACGCTCGCGGAGATTTGCAAACCTTGCTGCGAGCCCGTAGTGACCATCACCTGCGACGGATCACAGCGCACGGCGCGAACCGCGCCAAGATACTCAGCGATGGCCTCGCGGAACGGCGCGTAGCCCATCGCATCGCCGTAGGCCATAAGACTTTTTCCCCCTTTGCGAATGTTTCGCGCCACGAGACGAGACCAGATCTCCATCGGAAAGTGATCGAGGGCGGGTAAGTGCATTCGAAAGGCGCCAGAAAGTTTCAACCACGCTTGCCCCGCGAGCGATTTGACGGCGCGGCTACCTCGGGAGATTTTTCGCGTTCCTTTTCTCTGGCTGGCTTGGCCGATCTTTCTCAGTGACTGGCCCGGCGCTGGGCCGATTGTCTCTTGAGGAATCGAACTGGCCACGCAAGTTCCTGCGCCGTGGAAAGTCTCGAGATAACCTTCCGCCAGCAATTGCTCGAAAGCGGTCAGAACCGGAATTCTCGAAAGGTTCAGTTCCGCGGCCAGAGCGCGCGTGGATGGCACGCGCTGACCGGGCCGGAGCTGGCCGCTGGCGATGGCGCGCTGGAACCAATCGTACAACTGGCGGTAGACGGGATGCCCTTTGGCGCGGTCGAGCGAGATTGGCGGAAGAAAACTGGCGGAGAGCCGTTTCATGGGCAAGCGCAAGTGGTCATACTAGATCGGCAGAAGTGGTTATTGTCACAACCCACTCTATCACGGATGATGCGAGTTCGGAGCATGGAGCATGACGTCCGAGAGAAGACTGCGGCGCGGGCTGCGGCAGCATTTGGGTTCGTTTGCACGACGCGCGGGAAAGAGGATGAATGAAGACTGAACTCAATGGGGGCTGGCTTTGGCGCGCAGTGAGCCTCGGCGCGCTGGCTTTGTCATGGATTCTCTGCACGGCACAAGCCTCCAGCATACCGGCGCATAACGGCCAGCATGACTTCGACTTCAATGTGGGCACCTGGCGGACACACATCAAACGACTCGTGCAATCGCGGAATGGTGGCGATACGTGGATCGCGCAGGACGGAACGGTGGTCGTGGAGCCGATTTGGAATGGACGCGGCGAGCTCGAGCAGATCGAAGCGGATGGCCCTACCGGACACTGGGAGGGCCTCACCCTCTTTCTCTATGATCCTCAGACACATCAGTGGAACGAAAACTATGCCAATAGCAAAGACGGAATTCTGGACACTCCCATGGTTGGTGAATTCAAGGATGGCCGAGGTGACTTCTTCGGACAGGATGATGAGGGCGGACGAACCGTTCTGGTGCGCGGTGTCTGGTCGGACATCCAGAGAGATTCGCACCACTATGAAATTTCGCTATCGAGCGACGGCGGTGCGACGTGGCAACCCAATTTTATCGCAGAGCTGACACGCGCTTCCGCGGGCGCGGCGGACTCTGCGGGGCCGCCGTTGAACGCCAGCGCCCCGGAACACCAATTCGACTTCGAACTTGGGACGTGGAAGCTGCACCTGAAGAAATTGGACCATCCACTCACGGGATCGCATACCTGGACTGATTTCTACGCGGATTCCGTGACGCGAACGATCTGGGGCGGGCGCGGCCAATTGGAACAGTTCGAAGCCAGCGGCGCGGCGGGACGCATCGAGGGGCTGACGCTGCGCACGTATAACCCGCAGAGCCAGCAATGGAGCCTTTATTGGGCGAACAGTAAGGATGGCAAGGTTTTTGTTCCGCAGATGGGAGAATTCAGGGGCGACACCGGCGAGTTTTATGGGACGTATACGGTGAATGGCAAGTACGTCTACGTTCGATTCATTTGGTGGCCCAAGACCATGCATTTCGAGCAGGCGTTTTCAAACGATGGCGGGAAGACGTGGGAAACGAATTGGATTACAGACCAGACGCGGGTGAAACAATGAAGCGAAATTGGGTTGCGGAGGTGCGGATGGCCATTGCCGTCGGGGCGTTGACGATTGTGGGATTGCTGATTGCGGCTGCGGGAATGCGCGCGCAACCGACAAAGGTAAGCTCACTTGGCTTGCGCGCAGATACGCGCTCCATACACCGAGCTGGCATCACCGGCATTGCGGCCGGACAGCCACTCTCCGATGGCGGTGCAAAAACCTGGCAACCGAACCTTGTTGCGGCATTGCGCGGAGTAGCTGACGAGGCACCGCAAGCGGAACCAGCAGGAGCCGAGAACGGGCCGCACGATTTCGATTGGGATATTGGCACATGGAAGACTCGCCAGAGGCGCCTCCTCCATCCGTTAACGGGCTCAACCACCTGGGTCGACTATGCTGGCACCGATGTTGTCCAGAAAATTTGGGATGGCGCCGATCTGGGGAAAATTGAGGCTGACGGTCCAGCAGGCCATCTCGAAATCTTTACAGTGCGCCTTTATGATCCCGACGCTCACACATGGGGCATCTATTTCACAAATCCCGGGACAGGCACTCTGACCTTGCCAGCCGTCGGCGAATTCAAGAATGGACGCGCCGATTTCTATGATCAGGAAACCTACAACGGCAAACCCATTCTGCTTCGATTCAGCGTCGTGGATTTCACTGTGGATTCGTGCGATTTCGAACAGGCATTCTCGCCCGACTGGGGCAAGACCTGGGAAGTGAACTTCAAGGTCAGTGAAACGCGAGTGAAGCAATGAGACAGAAACGCGGCGCGAGGATAGGGAGAGGCACGGCGATCGTAGCCTTGGTGATTGCGGGCTTCTTGATGACAGCAACTGAAGCGAGCGGGCAATCGGCGATGCTGAGCTTGCCGGATTTGAGCCCGCACGAGCGCGTCCTGGAACGCGTCGGCATTACGGACATTACGATTGACTATCACCGGCCGCTGACGCGCGGACGAAGGATTTTTGGCGGGCTTCTGCCCTACGGGAAAGTCTGGCGCGCTGGAGCGGACCAAAACACGACGATCGAATTTACAGACCCGGTGACGATTAATGGGCGGCCCTTGGCGAAGGGAATTTACGGCGTGCACATGATCCCCGGCGAAAACTCGTGGGTGATTGTTTTTTCGAAGAGCTCGACCTCATGGGGAAGTTTCACATATGACCAAGCGGAGGACGCGCTGCGCGTGAATGTCGCGCCGCAAACTGCCGAATACCAAGAAGCGCTCAGCTATGCCTTCAGCCACCCACAGGCTGACTCCATAGTGGTCACCATGCGGTGGGAAAAGGTGGCTGTGCCGTTTACGATTGGAGTCAACACTTCCGAAATCGTTGAAGCGAGCCTGCGCAATCAGTTGCGCGGACGCCCGCAATTCGAGTGGCAACCGTGGGAGGAAGCCGCGAACTATCTTTTGGAAAACAAACTCGATGCCGATGAGGCGTTGAAATACGCGGAGCAGTCGATCGCCGTCGAAGATCGCTTTGAAAACGAGATCACCAAAGCGCGGACGCTGAATGCCCTGGGTCGCAAAGACGAAGCGCTTGCAGCGCAGAACAAGGCGGTGGCTATGGGCAATCAGCCCCAGATGTTTTCATTCGCGCGGGTATTGCAAGGTTTCGGGCAACAGGATTTCGCGATGGAGATTTTCCGTCTCGACGCCAGCAAGGATCCGAACAGCTACCTTGCGCATGACGCGTTGGCGCGAGTTGCCGTGGCCAACGGCGACTACGAGGGCGCTCTCAAGGAGATGAAACTCGCGCTCGCCGTGGCTTCGGACGAGACCAAGGGTCAGGTCGCCGATCTCGTCCGGCAACTCGAAGAAAAAATTGACATCAACTAACGCGGTTTTCCGGCATCGCGGTGCCAGCGAAAATGAGTCCGTCCCGAGCGCGATCTTCAAGGAGGCTGTCCGTCGCTCTCGTGAGTCGAAACCGCCGCCGTGTCCAAGGTCAGGATAGCAAGAAAGTGCAAGCCTTCTCTTTCTGCCAGCGATTACCCTGGCATTTTGTGAGGAGAGAGCATGGCGACGGCTCTGATTCATAGATTCCTGTCGATGTTTCCTGCGATTGGCGTAGCCAAGTCGCCTGGAGTTGGAAGAGCGTTTGAGATGGGCATCCCGGCATGCACGGTCGATGTAAGTGCATCCAGCAAATGAGCCATCGCTCCCATTTGAGGATAGCTTTGCCGAATGAGATTCATGCATTGCTTGCAGGGCTGGCAATGACAGCTGCTCTACTCGTGGCAGCAAAGCCAGCGAGCGCGCAAGAGGCGGCATCTATTTCTCCTTCTCCGGTTTTGCATTTGGACCGTCAGTCGATGGGTGATGCATGGTGGACCGGACCTATGCTTGCGCCCTCGGCGGCGACGCTCCCGCAAGGGCATTTTCTCGTCGAGCCCTACTTTTACGATGTTTCGACTTCCGGTTCGAATACCTTTGGGTCGCTCTCGTACATCCTCTACGGACTCAGAAACAAACTAACCCTCGGGATGATTCCGACGGTCGATTACGAGGTGGTGAACGGCGGCCCAAACAGTTCGACAGTCGAACTCGGCGATACGAGTTTGCTCATTCAGTATGGGCTTACGCAGTTTCACGAGGGCAGCTGGCATCCGATGACCGCAATCAACGTCCAGCAGACCTTCCCGACGGGTCGCTACGATCAATTAGGCAACAAGCCGAGCGACGGCTTCGGCGGCGGGGCGTATACAACGGCGATTGCTCTCTATTCGCAAACGTACCTATGGCTGCCGAACGGGCGGATTCTGCGGATGCGATTCAACATATCGGACGCATTTC
>JASHRL010000020.1 GCA_030037355.1 Candidatus Acidiferrales bacterium
GGAAGGAGCGTCGGTGGAGGCTAAGCCACTCGCGGGCAAGCGTATCGTCGTTACTCGAGCAGTGGGCCAGAGCGAAGGTTTAGGCGCCATGTTGCGGACGGCCGGTGCGCGCGTGATTGAATTGCCATGCGTGGAATTTCGTCAAGTCGACGATTCGGCTGCTCTCGATCAGGCGATTCGTTCGTTGAACGAATTTGATTGGCTTTTCTTTACGAGTCAGAACGCAGTGAGGTTTTTCGCGCGCCGCATGCGCACTCTGGATTTGGCTCCTGCTTCTTCGCGTCGTTATCATGTTGCAGCAATCGGTCCCGCGACAGCTGAGGTGGCTGTCAAGGAGGGATTCTCTGTGGATTTTGTGCCACCCGCAGGCACGGGCCGAACTTTTGCCGCGAATTTCAAAGATTGCGTGCGCAGCGTGGCCGGAATGGAAACGAAAAATCCTGCGGTAGAATTTATCCGCAGCACAGCCGGCATGAAGATTCTTGTTCCACGCAGTGATTTGGCATTGCGTGAGCGCGCCGCCGCGGACTGGATAGACGTGCTTAAGGAGGCGGGCGCGCACGTTACAATGGTCGTTGCGTACTGCACTCGCATGCCTGAGACGCTTGCCGGACCGGCGATGAATGATATTCTTCAAAACGGCGCGGATTGTTTGATCTTCGCCAGTCCGTCAGCTTTTGAAAATTTCGCGAGAAGCGCAGGCGCTGAGGCCCTTGGAGTTTTTGGCACCAAGTCGGTTTTCGCCGCTATCGGTTCGACGACTGCTGCAGCGATTCGTTCGAGTGGGTTTCCTTGTGCGATTGAAGCGAAGGAGCCAAGTCCGGGCGCGCTGGTGGAAGCGATAGCTGAATATTTTCGAGACGCAATGCGATCCTCGAATTCGCAAGGAGTAAAACACGCATGAGTTTTCCGACCCACCGCCCTCGCCGCCTTCGCCGCAATGAAGCGATTCGTAGCTTGGTGCGCGAGACCCGCCCTTCGACCGCTGGGCTTGTTTACCCGATGTTCGTTTGCCCGGGCACTGGAGTGCGCGCGGAAGTGAACTCGATGCCGGGCATTGCGCAGCAATCGGTGGACAAGCTTGTCGAAGAAGCGCGCGAGGTCGCCGACCTCGGAATTCCCGCGGTAATTCTCTTCGGCCTGCCCGAGCATAAGGATGAGAAAGGAAGTGAGGCATACATCGCCTCGGGAGTCGTACAGCGCGGAGTCGAAGCCATCCGCAAAGCGCGTCCAGATTTGGTGGTCATTACCGATGTGTGCCTCTGCGAATATACGAGCCACGGCCATTGCGGCGTTATGCGCAATGACGAAATTCTGAACGATCCGACGCTGGATTTGCTGGCAGAGATGGCCCTTTCTCACGCTCGCGATGGCGCGCACATCGTCGCGCCATCGGACATGATGGACGGCCGCGTCGCGGCAATACGCCAGAAGCTAGACGCTTCCGGTTTTCCGGATGTGGCAATCCTTTCCTATGCCGCGAAGTATTGCTCCGGATTTTACGGGCCTTTTCGTGAAGCCGCGCAGTCCGCGCCGCAATCAGGTGATCGGCGCAGCTATCAGATGGACCCGGCGAACGCGCGCGAAGCGCTGAAAGAAGTAACGCTGGATTTGGAAGGAGGCGCGGACATCATCATGGTCAAACCAGCGTTGCCATATCTCGATATCGTCCACCGCGTGCGCGAAACGTTTGATGTCCCCGTCGCTGCCTATAACGTGAGCGGAGAATATGCCATGGTGAAGGCCGCGGCACGCAACGGCTGGATTGAAGAAAAACGTGTCGTTTTGGAAATTTTCACCTCCATTCAGCGCGCAGGCGCCTCGATTGTGCTCACGTATCACGCCAAGGATCTAGCCCACTGGCTGAAAGCCTGCTGAAAGGCGCGTTGCGAAGCGAAACTGATGGCCTCTCGTCCGGACATGAAAAGCTTGAAAAGCAGAGAACTCTTAGAGCGCGCTGAAGCCTCGCTCGTGGGAGGCGTGAATAGCCCCGTGCGGGCGTTTCGCTCTGTTGGCGGCGACCCATTGATTGTAGAACGTGCTTCAGGCGCCCACATCTGGGACGTCGACGGCCGCGAATACATCGACTTCATCGGCTCGTGGGGCGCTTTGATTTTGGGGCACGCGCAGCCAGCGATTGTCGCCGCGATTCGGGATCAGGCCGTGCGCGGCACGAGCTACGGCATCACCACCGAATTGGAGATCGAGCTTGCCGAGCGCGTCAAACGCGCCATTCCTTCGGTCGAGAAAATCCGCTTCGTCAGTTCTGGCACGGAAGCGACGATGTCCGCAGTGCGGCTAGCGCGCGGTTTTACGAAGCGCGATTTGATCTTGAAATTCGATGGTTGTTACCACGGCCACGCCGACAGTTTTCTCTCCGAGGCTGGCTCTGGCCTGGCGACACTCAGAATTGCTTCGAGTGCAGGTGTCCCCGACGCACTTGCCGCGATGACGCTGAGCGTTCCTTATAACAATCTCGCGTCCGTTGAGAAGACTTTCGCCGCCCATTCGAACAAAATCGCCGCCGTTATCGTCGAGCCAGTTGCCGCGAATATGGGGGTTGTTCTCCCCGCGCCAGGATTTCTCGAAGAGTTGCGGAATATCACACGTCGCACCGGCACCCTGCTGATTTTCGACGAAGTGATCACTGGATTTCGTCTGTGTTATGGCGGCGCGCAATCGCTTTACAAAATAGAGCCCGACCTCACCACGTTCGGCAAAATCATTGGCGGCGGATTGCCGGTCGCCGCTTATGGCGGCCGCGCAGAGATCATGAATCACGTCGCGCCATTAGGGGCGGTCTATCAGGCGGGCACACTTTCCGGAAATCCCCTGGCTATGCGTGCAGGGATCGAAGTTTTGAGATTACTGGAAGCGCCCAAGTTCTATGAGGACTTGAACGCCCGCGCCGAAAAATTCATGAAAGGTATGCGCGGCTCTGTGCAGGAATCCGGTATTGCGGCACAAGTGAGCTCGATCGGAACGCTGGCCACGATATTCTTTGCTTCGCAGCCCATCAGCGATTATGCCAGCGCGAAAAGATCAAACACCCGCCGTTACGCTGCGTTTTTCCGCGCCATGCTCGAACGCGGCATACTCCTTGCCCCGTCGCAATTCGAAGCGCTATTCGTTTCCGCGGCTCACAGCGATGCCGACCTTCAGCGCATGCTAGTCGCAACAAAAGAGTCGCTCAAGGCGATCGCGGCGCTTCCAGAGTGATGCAAAACGGACCTGCGATTCTCTACTGCGGGAGCTTGTCTACTGGCGGACTCGCGAATTCATTCTTGTACACCACTCCGCCCTTCATCACGAATTTCACATGCTCCAATTGCGTGATGTCATCGAGCGGATTGCCATCGACAGCGATGATGTCCGCGAACTTGGTAGGATCAGTCGCTCCAACACTTTTCGACCAAGGGTGTGTAGGAAAACGCGGATTTGAATACTCCTGTTCTTGATTGGCGCTGGCGGAGAGATGCGGTTCGTAAGGATCCATCACTTCCGCGGCGTCGATCGTTGCCGCTTGAATTGCCTGCAGTGGGGTCATCCCATACTTCAACATATATTCGAATTCCTTGGCTTGCGTGCCATGCGGAAACGGCCCCGCGTCGGTTCCGAATGCGATTTTGATTCCCGCAGCGAGAGCCTTTTTGAAGCTCGCTTCATGGATGCTCGCCCGGCTTACCGCGCCATCCGACGACTCTAAATCATCCTGCGCCACAAGCTCGTAGACATATAGCGTTGGCACCAACCAGATATCCTTGGCTTTCATCTGCTGAATATCGTAATCGCTCAAATCGAGCCCGTGCTCGATCGAATCCACCCCCGCGTCCACACAATTGCGTAGTCCCGGATCGCCGTAGGCATGACACGCCACTTTAAGACCCCAGCGATGGGCTTCGTCAACAATGGCTCGCAATTCGTCAAGTGTAAATGTGGGAGTGCTGACCATTTTCCCTTCTCCAGTGAATCGATAACCACCAGTTCCGTAGACTTTGATGAAGTCTGCGCCATACTTAATCTGCTCGCGCACAGCCTTGCGTCCCTCGTCGGGTCCATCGACGATCTGAACTCCGCTCGGCACAGTGACTTCCGGCGAATATCCCAGCAAAGCATAACTTCCGGTGACGGACATCGCGCGTGTCGCCACCCATAGTCGTGGCCCTGGAATCAATCCGCGGGAGATCGCCGTCTGCACGTCGACGTCACTGAACATTGCGCCTTCGGTCTCGCAATCGCGCATTGACGTGAAGCCCGCGCCCAGGTCGCGCCATGCATTTTTGATCGCTTCAATCGTGCGGTATTGATACGACTCTTTCAGCAACTGCTCATCGTATCGGCCATTATCTTCGCCGGTCAGAAAGATGTGCTCATGAGCGTCAATCAGCCCTGGCAAAACGTAAGCATGAGAAAGGTCAATCACCGCTGCGCCTTGTGGAATCGTAATTTCATCGGCCTTCGCCACGCGGTCGATGTGGTCACCTTGAATCAAGATGATCATATTGTCGAAAATTCGGCCGGAATGAACGTCCAGCAGTTTTCCAGCGAGTATGAATTCTTCTTTTGGCTGCTGCCCGGGAGTCGCTCCCGGCAAAACCGCAAAAACAAGCAACGTGAGTATCGCTGTCATTCGGCGCATTTGTTCTCCTGGCCTTCATTCCTTTGCGGCGCGCCGATTCTAATCCAAACGGATGCCCAGGATTCGGGAAAGAAATCCGGGCGCAAACCGGGCTCGCTCGGTGGAAAATCATTTCATCAATTCAACAAAAGACTTCTGCATTTTTCGGCCGCCTAATCGCTAGTACTTTCGTAAGTCACTGAAAACACCGCACGTACTAGCTCTGTGCCCTGGCTGTACCATTGCTGGCTCTTTGGCTGGGCGTGTCCAATGTCCTTGGGAGGCGTTGGGTAATGGTTCTCGCAGTCGCATTGATGCTCTTTCAGTTCCCGGGCGTCCCGGCCGCTTCTAGAGCGTCCCAGACCCCAACCGTAGCCACTTCAGCGGCCGCGTCGAGTAATCCGGCTCCAGCGACGGCAGGCGCTAGCCCAGCGGCTTCTGTCGCCCCTACCGATCCCAAGCCTGCCTCCGATGACGGCAAGGCATCGTCTAAACCGGCCGCATCTCTAACGACATCCTCCGCAGTTGCCCAGCCCGACTCGACTGCGGCCACGGGTTTATACGAGTATTACCTTCCGCCGCCTCCAGCGTTTCGCCCTAAGGAACAGCCGACGGTCATCCCCAGCGAGCGCGCATGGCTTTTCCTGGGAGCCGCAGAGCATGGCGCGGCAGGCTTTGACGCCTGGTCGACCCGGCGCGCCCTTTTGCAAGGCCGCATCGAGGCCGATCCCTTGATGCGTCCATTCGCAAATTCAAATGCGCTCTACGCCGCGATTCAGGTCGTGCCCTTTGGCCTCGATTACGTCGCGCGACGCATGGAGCACAGCTCCGGCTGGACGCGCCACGTTTGGTGGGTCCCGCAATCGCTTGCTACGGCGACATTCCTTTTCAGCGGTTCTTACAACACGATGCATACGCACTAAACTCAGTCGCCACGTTTCATCGCTCTATCCAACATTTGTTTTTCTCTACTTGTGAGCGAACGATAATCTCCTTTCGGGAGTTCTCCCAAAGCTAGCGGCCCAATCGCCACGCGGACAAGGCGCAGAATTTCGATACCTAACGCTTCAAAGATTCGCCGAATTTGGCGATTTTTCCCCTCGTCGAGTACAATCACGAGCCACGAATTTTTCTCGCCGTGCCGCAACGTCTCCGCCCGCTTCACGCGCAGCACTTGACCGTCTTCGCCCCGGACACCGCCTTTGAGCTTTTCGATCAGCGCGGCATCAGCGATCGCGCTAATTTGGACGTGATATGTCTTGTCGAGATGCGTCTCCGGCAAAGTCACGCGAGCCCCCCATTCGGAATCATTCGTCAGAAGCAAAAGTCCTTCGCTCGCTTTGTCCAACCGCCCGACTGGCGCAACCCAGGGCAGTTCCGCGCTAATGTTTGCGTACACCGTCTCCCGGCCTTTTTCGTCCGAAGCTGTCGTGACGATTCCGCGTGGCTTGTTAAGCATGAGATAAGTCCTCGTCTCCGGGCGGATCGCTTGCCCATCGACGTCGATCCGATCGCGCTCGACATGCACCGGAAATTCCGGGTCGGATTTCACCGTGCCATTGACTCGCACGCGCCGCGCGCGAATCAGTTCGAAAGCACGCGAGCGCGAGCAATATCCCATCTTGGAAAGCGCGCGCGCCAGCCCGACGCGTCGAGTTTTGTCTTTGTGAGGCATGTGATTTGTGCCACGCATGCGCAGCTCGGAAACGTGATTCTACAGGAAAGAAGACTGCGAGGAACCGTGGCTGCGAAAATGGCGGGGACGACGGGGCTCGAACCCGCGACCTCTGCCGTGACAGGGCAGCGTTCTAGCCGGCTGAACTACGTCCCCGCATGCCGTGCGGAATGGAACAACCATCGGCGAGCTATGCGCACCTGACGGCGGAGCTTCTCCTGGCGCAAGCCCGACGAACGAAGTATAGCACAGCGTTCGATTGCAGATAAGCGCGTGCGAAAATAAAAATCGACTTCAATTCGTCTGGCGATCCACGCTCCGCAGGGATAAGACAGAGAATCCAGAGCGACAGAAATACGACGGCCGGCAGCTTATGCTGCCGGCCGCTTTCAACGCTTCACTCGAGGGCAGAACTTAGCGGCGTCCGCCTCCATGGAAGCCACCACCACCATGAAGTCCACCACCATGGAAGCCGGCCCCACCGCGGAATCCTCCTGTCGGCCCACGTCCGACCGTTCGTCCGGGAGCAAAGCCACGTCCTACAAACGCGCGTCCAGCAAACCCACGTTCAACGACTGGCCCGTGCCCATATATCGGACGTCCAAAGTAACCGGGGCGACCCCAGAAGCCGTGGAACCATGGCCCCGCGCCGATAAACACGCCGTTCACAAACCAGTCTGGCCCGTAGTAGCCATAAGGCGCGCAAGCGTACGGATAAGACGGATAGTAACCATATGCGCAGACTGGTGCCGGACCGAGGCCAATCCCAATCCCGACTCCTACGCGCACCTGAGCGCTGGCGGTGCCTGCCATCACTCCGGCGAGAGCAACGAGAACTCCTAACAGGGCAACTTGTCTTAGATATCGCATTGTCGACCTCCCTGTCGTGTGGCGCCTGACT
>JASHRL010000212.1 GCA_030037355.1 Candidatus Acidiferrales bacterium
ATTCTGGGGCAGGTCTTGTGAAGACAAGAAAATTCATAGGGCCTGCCTCAAATTCCTGACAAGTGCGTTAGCTTGCGCGTGAAAGCACGATAATCGCGAGGATCAGCATCGCCACACCGCCGTACATGATTTGCAGCGGCCGTCGTCCAGCGCCACGCCATTCTCCGGTCAGCACGCCCCAAATACTCGCTGTGATCACAATCATGGACATGAACACCGGCCAGCCCACCGCCGTCCCGAGCGATCCCATTTTCCCTGCCGCAATTCCATACATCAGCGTGCTGCCAAACCAGCACACCGCCATAACTGCAGCGAGAATCGTATAGCCGCCTGTGTGAGGCGTGGCGAAGCGGCTCCCCGTGCGGTTTTTGCGGATTAAATAAAGGCAGTAAATCAAATTAGGAATTCCGCCCGCCATCATCAGTGGCAGCCACACGGCATTCGGCGCCCACTTCGTCGCCGCGCCCGACTGCTCTGCCGCGGTTAGTAATTGCGGTCCTGACGTAAATCCGATATTTACCAGTGCCGAGCCAACTCCGCTGATGACGCAAAAAGTCAGCCCGCGCATCATCGATGTTTTATTTGCACCGACCGACTGTCCCAGAGCTGCTTCGCGCTTACGCCCCGCCATGGCGCAAATCCCCACGCCAATGATCACCAGCGTTACACCGGTTAACACGTCGATTCCCGCGGGAGCAAAAAGCTTTTCGGGATGAAAACGGATCAGTGGAAATAGCCCGCCGACCGCAGCTGCCATTCCGAGAATGACGGAGAACGCCAGCGCGATACCCACGGCTTCGACGGCCAAGCCGAAAAACACTTGGGCAATTCCCCATCCCGCGCCACATGCAGCCACAGTCACGATGACCATTGCTGGCACGCTCGAATAAACAGAATGCAGATGCGGCACGGTGAGGAACGTCATCAGTGGGGGAAAAATCACGAGGGCCCACACCGTCCACACAAGCCAGGTGTTTTCCCACGCCCACTGGCGCGTGAATTTCATCGGCAGCGTGAAGCTTCCGTTCATGATTCCAGCAACGACAAGCAGAACGATTCCGGCAATGGCGCTGTCCATCAAGTTTTTCTCCTGGAGAAGTTTGAGCCAAGCGCAAGGCTCGCAGGCGGCGAAAGTATACACGTTTGTGCGCGCTCGCGTATGATAACGAGGCGCGGGAGGTCGAAGCACGGCATGAACGCGAAGAAACGCGTCTATCTTGGCGTGGACATCGGCGGAACGAAAGTTGCTGCCGGAATCGTCACGGCAAACGGGGAGATCCTTTCGAAGGCTCGCGTACCAATGAACAGCCGCGGCAGTGAAGCGGATGGATTGGCTGCCGTGAGCGCTGCCATTGATGCTGCGCTAAAAGCCGATTCGAAGCGTCGCGCGGCGGTGGCCGCGATCGGAATCAGCAGCCCAGGCCCGCTCGATCCGCGAAGGGGCATCGTGGTCAATCCTCCGAACCTTCCCTGCTGGCATAATTTCGCGATTACGCAGAAAATCCAAAAGATTTTTCGGCTGCCCACGAAACTGGACAATGATGCAAATGCAGCGGCGCTCGCCGAGGCAATTTGGGGCGCGGGCAAAGGGTATGAGTCGGTCTTTTATGCCACGCTGGGAACAGGAATCGGCGCAGGGCTTGTGCTCGGAGGAAAAATCTACCACGGGCGGACCGGCGCGGCGGTCGAGGGTGGGCATGTCTCTGTTGATTTTCACGGCCCGAAGTGCGCGTGCGGAAAACTCGGATGCATCGAAGCTCTCGCCGCGGGACCTGCCGTGGCAAAGCGCGCGCGCGAGCAGTTGCTCGCAGGTGGACCGGGGCGAGAAAAGCTTTTTGCGCTCGCGGGAGGAAAGCCCAAGGCTGTTACCGCCGAAATGGTGGCCGCGGCATGGCGCGGCGGAGACAGATTCGCAACGTCGATCCTGGAAGAAACCGCGAGGCTTCTCACAATCTGGCTCGGCACAATCATCGATTTGCTCGAACCTGATGTGATTATTTTCGGCGGCGGCATGGGTGAATTGATGTCGGAGTGGTTTCCGTTTATCCGCCAAGAGCTGGCGCGATGGACGATTAACTCGCGCGCAAGTGAGATTCCGCTATTGCGCGCGCGGTATGGAGAAGATTCAGGGATCGCGGGCGGCGCGGCGTTATGCCTGCCTGTGGCGAAATCCGGCCCGACGAGTCCGAAAACTCGTTGGCGCGCTGCACATTGAGTTTCTTCAAATGCAAATCATCATACCGGGCGGCAGTGGACAGGTAGGCCGCATTCTCGCGCGCCACTTTCACTCTAAGGGTCACGCAGTCATTGTTCTCAGCCGTCACCCCCATGAGGCGCCGTGGCGCGTTCTCACTTGGGACGGCCTTACGCCAGGCGCATGGGTAGAGGAGTTTGAGCGGAGCGACGTCTGCATCAATCTTGCCGGTCGCAGTGTGAATTGTCGCTACAACAAGCAAAACCGGCGCGCCATCTTGGAATCGCGTGTCCGATCCACGCTCCTGTTGAACAAGACCATCGCCGGCCTCAGTCGTCCTCCACGTGTGTGGATCAATGCCAGCACAGCCACGATCTATCGTCATGCACTGGACCGGGCGATGGACGAAGTGAGTGGCGAATTGGGCGGCAATGAGCCGGGGGCCCCAGACACTTGGAACTTTTCCATCGATGTCGCGAAGGAATGGGAGGAAGCATTCTTTTCGCTCTCCACACCCGGAACTCGCAAAATCGCCATACGCTCCGCTATGACATTCAGCCCAGACCGAGGTGGAGTTTTCGACGTGCTTTTAAACTTGGTCCGTCATGGCCTCGGCGGAAAGCAAGGTTCCGGCAAGCAGTTCGTTTCCTGGATTCATGATTTGGATTTCGTGCGGGCGATTGAACTGCTGATCGACCGCGAAGACATTTCGGGTGTCATCAATCTCGCTTCTCCAAACCCACTTCCCAATCGGGATTTCATGAAAGCTCTGCGCGATGCATGGGGCACCCGCATCGGACTCCCAGCTGCGAAATGGATGCTGGAAATCGGAACCTTCCTCTTGCGGAGTGAATCCGAGCTCGTGTTGAAGAGCCGCCGCGTCGTGCCAGGGCGTCTGCTGTCTTGCGGATTCGAGTTTCGTTTTCCGGAATGGCCTGCCGCAGCCCGGGATCTCGTCGCCCGATGGAGACAGAACAATTCACGGGATTACTAAAGAGCAGCATCATCAGAGCTGCTCAGAACCAACCTCCCAAACCGATACACTGCCACTTTGTCCAGTGTTAGGACCACTGTCGTCGACTAGGAGCCCTCGCGAGAGTTCGCGCTGCCATCAGTTTCCTCTGCGCGCATCGCGCGCCAAGTCTTGAGCGCATGGATTACAAGCGCCACATCGAACGAAATCACTACCAACGCATACACCAGTGCCAGCAGGAGAGGATCGAGACGACGATAGTGGCGGTATGCGAATAAGCTTGCCGAAATCGCCGGGTATACACCGACGTTCAGGTAAATAGCGACGACCCAAACGATCCAGTCTCCGATGCGTGGGAAATGCTGTTCGGCTGTGCAAGGAGCGTGTATCGACTTCCAACCATCAATGACGAGCACAACATCACACCAACCAACCAGTAAGACCGCTATCAGATAGAACGAGAGTTGGGTTATGACGTATAAGTCGTGGCGCAATGGTAATAATCGGATTCCCTGATATACGCTGATGACAAACATGAGCGCGGATTGACTCAATACGTAGGCACCCACCCACATGAGTCGTCTTCCTGAATAGATCGTGTAAGGTTGGATAATTACAGCTAAAATCAGGTAGGCCGGATAATACAAGAATGCCGGGCCAAAGCTAAGAGTGCCAACAAGCCCACAGAAACATCCTGTCACGATGGCCAACCAACGTACCGTTGCACCAATGATCCCTGTGGCCTGGCCGGGGTGCTCAGTGATTGGCAAGATTTCTCTCCTTATGCTTAAGGATACCCACCTAGTACGTGAAACATGTTTGGGGAAACGA
>JASHRL010000213.1 GCA_030037355.1 Candidatus Acidiferrales bacterium
CAAGGAGGCGGTCTCTTTTTATGTTATCCATGAGGGTGCGGCGAATGCCTTGCCGCGAATGCAGGAACGAGCTCACCAGTGTGCTCGAGAATGTGCGGCTTTACGGCCATGAACTGATCAACCACGCCACAGTCATCTTCAGCCATTCAGAATTGGCGTTGGAAGTTGCGGTGGAAAATTCTTCGGTTCGCAGTCACGTGACAGCGATTCACGATTCTGCAAAAGAAGTGGCCTCTTTAAGCCGCAAGCTCGTTGAGCTTGGGGCTAAGTAGCGCTTCCTGCGTAACGCAGCTGCTATATCAATAAATTGATCGCGTTTTGAGCCGTCGGGCCGCGTGGGCGCGTTTGCCCGTTGGGTGACGCTGACGGCGAAATTTGCTGCGAAGCGCGAATACGCCCGTGTGTCTCTTCTCTGGCCTGTTGTTTCTCCGGGATCGCCACGGAGCTTAAACCCTGTCTCGCCGCGTTCCCTTGAAATCTTCCGATTGCCGCGCTTGATGCGCTGCCGGACGCAGCGCCGAAGCCGCCGCTGGCAAAGCCTCGACGGTCGCCGGAGTGCTGATCGGAATTTCGCGCCCGTGGCCGTCCTCGTCGGCCGCTGCCGCCGCAGCCAATCCAGGCTGCACCGGTTCCACGGTTACGAGAGCGCCTTCTGCTTCCTTCCAGAAAAGCAGCGAATTCGTTTCTCTGTCCCAGTCAATGGAAAGAACATCGCCGAGGCGAATCTGATCCGTCGCCAGCAAGCTCGCCAGCGGATAGACAAGATGACGTTCGATGGCGCGCTTCAGATGGCGTGCGCCATACTTCAAGTCCGTGCCCTCTCTGAGCAAAAATTCCCGCGCTGGCTGCGTCACGCGAAACAGGAATTTTCCTTTGGCGGTTTCCAGCACGCGCTGCTGCACCATGCTCAGTTCGATATCCAAAATTTGCTCCAGCTGGGGCTCGCGCAGCGGATGGAAGACAACCACTTTGTCGAGCCGGTTCATAAATTCCGGGGAGAACTTGCGCTTGGCTGCTTCCGACGCCGTGCGTTCGATTTTTTGCTCGAGCCGCGTCGGTGAATCACTTTGCGTCGCGGGCGCAAAACCGAGCCGTCCGGTCATCAGTTCCGTGATTTCCGAGCCGCCGAGATTCGAAGTCAGAAAGATCAATGCCTGCGAAAGATCCACGCGGCGATTGTCGCCGAGCGTAAGCGTCGCCTTATCGAGAATTCCCAGCAGCAATTGCCACAGCGCATCCGACGCTTTTTCGATTTCGTCGAAGAGCAAGAACGACAGCTTGATCTTTTCGGTATGGAATTGCGCGAGCGCCTCTTGCGTGATCAGCGGATGCGTTTCGCGATGCCCCAGGTAGCCCGGAGGTGAACCGATCAATTTCGCGATTTCATGCGAGTGCTGAAATTCCGCGCAGTCGACTTTGATGACCGCGCGCGGATCGCCGAACACGACTTCCGCAGTGGCCTCGACGACGCGCGTTTTGCCCGCGCCCGTCGGCCCGAGGAAAAGCAAATTCCCCACCGGCCGCCCCGGCGAGTTGAGCCCGGCGCGAAACACCTGGTACAAGTCGACCACGGCTTGCACAGCTTCGTCTTGGCCGACAATCTTTCGTCGGAGCGCCGTTTCAAATTCGCGAGATTCGCGGCTGCGTTGCGTTGGATCCAAATGTTGTGACCGGTTCATTGTCGTTCCCCCCGTTACCGGTACCTGCGATTCCCTTCCACGGCATGCGACTTCACACGTTCAAACTGCTCGAGTTTTATATCGACCGTCGAGCGCAGCAACCTGAGCTGCGTGACCAGCTCTTGCCCCGAATGATCGCGGTCGGGCAGAAGCAAAAGCGGCGGCGAAAGATCGGCCAGATCCAAATTGATCAGACGCAGCGAATTCAGCAATTGCTTGACGTAGGGCGAGCGCGGATCAAATAGCTCCACGCGGCTGTTCACCATTTCCCGAAGCCGCGACCAATCCAGCTCCAGCATCGGATGGTTTCGGGAAACCTCGCGCACCACCTCGTCCGTAATCCGTGGCCGTTCGCCAAGGCGCGCCAGATACAGCTGCTCCACCTTGCCGTGCCGGCGCACGTTGTGTACCAGGTAGTACGTGTTCCCCTTGCGCCGAATAAAAGCCACAGTACGCCCCCTTGCCCTTGACCGTGCAGCGTAGTGTAAGTACCTTCCACTACGCCGTCAATGGTATGATGCGGAGTTCTCGCGCAGGTTGCTTCCTAAAGGTAATTATCTGGTCGGAGACATTTCGGTACCGCTGAGGAAAAAACTTCGCAGAGGCACACTTCGGTAAAGTCCCGCCTCTCATTCATTTGATGCTGGATGCAAACGAAGTGTTTCATTTCGGCACGAAATATGAAATCTCACAGTTCGGAATTTTGGGTATCGTCGTCGCGAAAGCTGCCGGAGGCGTCGCGCATTCGCGCCCAACCTCATAGTCGCTCCTCGCGCAAACGAAAGGACCGCTGAGCATGGGCAAACCCAGGAAGAAACAAAAGGGAGGATGGGAGCGCGTCTACGCCGCAGTCAAAAAAATCCCGCGCGGCCGCGTGATGACTTACGGCCAGCTCGCGCAAATGCTGCGTCTGCCCGGCGGCGCGCGAACGGCCGGGTACGCCATGGCCGGATGCCCGTCCGGCCGCGGCATTCCGTGGCATCGCGTCGTCGGCGCAGGCGGCCGCATTCTGCTGCGCGAACCTTATGCCAGCAAGCAGCGGCGCCTTCTCGAAACCGAAGGCACAGAATTTTCGGGCATGGCCGTGGATATGTCCGCGCATCAATGGAAGCCCAAAAAACTTTCCTCAAAATCTCGCGCAAAATCGCATGCGAAGTGAGTCCGTTCGCCCAAGCGCCCCGCAATGTGATAAAAGTGATGTGCTGAGATGAGTGACCCTCTCATAAAAGTAGAAGGCCTTTATAAGAATTACGGCGCTGTGGAAGCGCTGCGTGGCATCAGTTTCGAGGTTCAGGAAGGCGAGCTTTTCGGCTTGCTCGGGCCAAACGGCGCGGGCAAGACCACGACAATCGAAATCCTCGAGGGCCTGCGCACGCCCGATCGTGGCGTCGCGCGCGTTTGCGGCCTCGACCCGCAAACGAACTCGCGCGAACTGAAGCATCTCGTCGGTGCTGCGCTGCAATCCACTTCCCTGCCCGACAAAATGCGCGTCGGCGAAACGCTCGAAATGTTCGCGCGCTTTTATCGCAATCCGCGCGATCCCAAAGAACTTCTCGGCCGTTTCCAGCTCGAAGAAAAACGCGACGCGTTTTATAACCAGCTCTCTGGCGGCCAGAAACAACGGCTCGCGCTGGCGCTCGCTCTCGTCAACAATCCGCGCATGATTCT
>JASHRL010000214.1 GCA_030037355.1 Candidatus Acidiferrales bacterium
GACGCGACCGTACAACAGGGAAGCCCCGATGGACAGCCACTCGTGTCGACCTTGTGTTCGGGTCGAATTCCGAGCTGCGCGCAATCGCGGAAGTCTATGGGTGCGACGATATGAAGCAGAAGTTTGTGAACGACTTCGTGTCTGCGTGGGACAAAGTGATGAATCTCGATCGCTTCGATCTTCGCTGAACTCGCGGAAAGGTTTGCCCGTGGAAAAATAATCCTCCAATTCGCCTTCGTCAATTCTCTCCTGTCTTCGTCCAGCAAAATGATGAGAGAAAAAAATGGCCCGGAGCACCACAGACTCCGGGCCGTGATTCACTTTTCGGATTTCAGGCGGCCATCTGCTTGGAAATCGGGACCACTTTGATTTCTACCTTTCGCGGTAGAGCCGCGACCGCGACGGGTGCCGTGATTTCCAGCATGCCGTTCTGATACTCGGCAGTGAGTTTCTCCGTGAGGACACCCTCGGGAAGAGTGAACGTACGCTCGAATGAGCCGTACATGATCTCTTCGTCCATCACATCAACCTCTTTGGCCGCGCGAGTGACCTTCCTCTCGCCTTTGATCGTGAGCAGGTTTCCCTTGGCCTGAATTTCGACATCTTTGGGCTCGATGCCGGGCAGGGAAACGCGACAGATGAATTTTTTGCTGTCCTTATCGACATACGACTCCACAGCCGGCAGGAAGTCGAATTCCTTATTGGGAACAAATTGCTCCGTAAGCATTGGCTTTCCGAGCAGGATGCGATTGAAGATCTGATCAAAATCTCGGCGGAAGTCGAAAAGATCCTGAAAAAAATTATCGCGTACTACCAGATTCGTCACAGCAGCTCTCCTTTCTCTGGAAATTTCGTTAGGGGTAAAAAAATTGCTTCGTGTGAGCCGCCACAGAGTTCATGCTCCGAGCCGGCGCGTGTGCGGGAAGTGGTTCCGGCCCTCAAGGGCCGGCGCGTCGAACTGCGCGGCGCTTCAGGCAGGCTTGGCGCATCGCCGCCGACTCGGAGAGAAGTACCGCAGGTTCTGCGATGGTCATACCGAAGTGAAGGCTCGGTGTGCCCCCTCCGGTGTAGTCCGCAGGTAGGACCCGGACTTTCCGCCCTCTCACCCTTGTGACTCTCTCCCATTCGCAGCCCCCGTCCTTCTTAAATCACTCTTACGCGAGTCCGAGCAGAGAGACAGTGACTCCGAACACCATTCAAAGTGATATTAGTCACCCGCCATTGCCCGAATTCAGCGCCATTTCGTGAACCTGAATCTGCCCGTAAAATCCTGCATCGAATTGGCTTTGGGGTACGTCTGGTGTATTGGTGTGACAAGAGTCGTCGGCGCGACGTTGTACTCGTTCAGTGAGCGTTCACAAGAGGGTATTTCGACCGCGTAGACCTCTGCCGTCCTTGTCAAGTATGCTATCCGGCTGAGAAAGTCTCGGGAGCGTTAGATGTGGATTGTTCGAATCGCTCTGCAGCGGCCTTATACGTTTGTTGTGATGGCCGTACTCATTCTGATTCTCGGTCCGATGTCCATCATCCGGACACCGAAGGACGTTTTCCCCAATATCGCCATCCCGGTCATCAGCGTGGTCTGGGATTACCAGGGTTTCACGCCGCAGGAACTGAATAACCGCATTACCGCTCCATCCGAGCGTTCGATTTCCACGCTGGTCAACGACATCCAGCATATCGAATCTCAGTCGATCAACGGCAAAGCAGTCATAAAGTTGTTTTTCCACCCGAATGTAAACATTGCGACCGCAGTGGCGCAAACGACCGCCATCTGTCAGACCGTCCTTCGCCAGCTTCCCGCCGGTGCCACCCCTCCCATCATCATCATTTACAACGCGTCCACTGTTCCCATCCTCCAGTTGGCGCTTTCCGGTCACGGCATGTCTGAGCAGCAGGTCACCGACATTGCCATGAACACGATGCGCAACCAGCTTGCGACAGTTCAGGGCGTATCCATTCCGTGGCCCGACGGCGGACGTGTCCGTCAGATTCAAGTCGATCTCGATCCTGCGGCTTTGCAATCCAAAGGCTTGTCGCCTTTGGACGTTGTGAATGCCGTCGGCAACCAGAATCTGATTCTCCCCTCCGGCACGGTAAAAATTGGTCCCTTCGAGTATGACGTCGACGTGAACGGTAGTCCTACCATCGTCGACCAACTGAACAATTTCCCGGTCAAGACTGTTGGCAGCACGGTCATCTACCTGCGCGACGTCGCCCATGTCCGCGACGGCTATCCGCCGCAGACGGAAATCGCACGTGTCAACGGCCAGCGTGCATCCATCCTGACCATCGAGAAATCGGGAAGCGCTTCGACGCTCGACGTCATCTCCGGCGTTAAGAAGGCCCTTCCGTACATCAAGACCATCATGCCGGACACGCTCGAGGTCCGTCCTCTAGCGGATCAATCTATATTCGTACAGGCAGCCATCAATGAGGTCGTTCGCGAGTCGATCATCGCCGCTTGTCTCACGGCTCTCATGATCCTTTTGTTCCTGGGCAGTTGGCGCAGCACGCTCATCATCGCCGTTTCCATTCCTCTTTCGATTCTCACGTCGCTCATTATTCTCAGCGCGCTCGGCGAAACGATCAACATCATGACCCTTGGAGGCCTCGCTCTTGCTGTCGGCATATTGGTCGACGACGCTACTGTCGCCATCGAAAACATCAATTATCACCTCGAGCAAGGCAAGGAATTGGAGCCAGCGATTCTCGATGGCGCTCACCAAATTGCCGTTCCTGCTCTCGTGTCCACGCTCGCCATCTGCATCGTTTTCGTTCCCATGTTCTTTTTGACGGGTGTCGCGCGCTACTTGTTCGTGCCTCTCGGCGAAGCGGTTGTCTTCGCCATGCTGGCTTCTTATCTCTTGTCGCGAACTCTCGTTCCCACCATGGCCAAATATCTGCTGAAGCTCCATCATTCGGATGGGCATGGCGGGAACTATGGAAGCCGAAATCCCTTCGTTCTCCTGCAGCGCCGTTTTGAGGAGATGTATCACAGCGCCAGAGTGCGTTATCGCGAAATCCTGGAAGCTTGCATTGCGCACCGTCGCATCTTCGCGCCGATTTTTCTAGGTGTCTGTTTCGCATCTCTGGCGTTGATTCCCTTTATCGGCGAAGATTTCTTTCCAAACGTGGATAGCGGCCAGTTCCGTATTCATCTTCGCGCGCCGACCGGCACACGCATCGAAGACACCGCTGCGCTGTGCGCTCGCGTCGAGAGCACCATTCGCCAGGCCATCGCGCCGGGAGAATTCGACAGCATTATCGACATCATCGGCACGCCCTATAGCAGCATCAACATGAGCTATAGCACTTCGTCTCCGATTGGTCCCGGTGATGGCGACATTCTTGTGTCGCTCGAGCCGAAACATCATCCGACCGCGAAGTACGTTCACGATTTGCGCATCGAGTTGAACCGCGAATATCCCGGCGTGACTTTCGCCTTCTTACCCGCAGACATCGTCAGCCAGATCCTGAACTTTGGCCTTCCGTCTCCCATTGACGTTCAAATCGTAGGCCAGAACCGCGATGCCAATCGCGCCTTCGCGGACCGCCTTCTCGAAAAACTACGTCAAATCCCCGGACTCGTAGATCTTCGTGTTCAACAGGCGTTCGATTATCCGGACATCAAAGTGAGGGTAGATCGCACCGAGGCAAGCCAGTTGGGCCTCTCGCAGCATGACGTTGCGAGCGACGTGCTCATCTCCTTGAGCGGAAGCTTTCAAACCACGCCTACGTTTTATCTCGACCCGAAAAACGGTATAAGTTATCCCATCGCCACGCAAATGCCTCAATACCGCATCGATTCTCTTCAAGATCTTCTGAACATCCCATTGACTCCCACCAATGGCGCTCCGCCGCAGATTCTCGGTAACGTTGCGTCCATCACGCGTGGAGCGGAAATGGCCGACGTCTCCGATTACAACATTCAGCCCGTCATCGACATTTACGGAACAGCGGAGGGCCGCGACCTGGGCGATTTGTCGCGAGACATCGACAAGACTTTGAATGCCAGCCGCTCGAGCTTGCCGCATGGTTCTCTACTCGACGTTCGCGGCCAGATCGAAACCATGCGTTCTTCATTCGTTGGATTGCTCGGAGGCTTGCTGTTTGCCATTCTGCTGGTTTATTTGCTCATCGTGGTCAACTTCCAATCCTGGCTCGACCCGTTCATCATCATCACGGCGCTGCCGGCCGCATTGGCGGGAATTGTTTGGATCTTGTTTGTCACTGGCACGACTCTCAGCGTTCCGGCGCTTACTGGCGCGATTATGTGCATGGGCGTTGCTACGGCAAATAGCATCCTCGTCGTCAGTTTCGCCAAGGAGAAGTTGCACGAAGGCAAGAGTCCCGCCGACGCCGCGATCGAAGCGGGTTTCACGCGCTTCCGTCCCGTCCTCATGACGGCTCTTGCTATGATTATCGGCATGGTGCCTATGGCTTTGGCGTTGGGCGAAGGCGGCGAGCAGAATGCTCCTTTGGGTCGCGCCGTGATTGGCGGCCTTATGTTCGCGACCGTCGCCACGCTGTTTTTCGTACCTGTTTGTTTCAGCATTTTCCATCGGCAGAGGCCGATAGAGACTCCGAGAGGATCGGCGTCAATCTAAACGATCACTGTGTTTTCGGCAGGGAGAGGTCTATGGGCGTTGGCATTCAACCGGATTCGGCGGCGGCGGAGCGCTTCTCGTCTCCTTCGCCGGATTCTCGTTTTTCGGGCCCGCAACGGCAACACAAGCGCGGCTGGCTGGTGCTGCTCGTGTTTTTGGTCATCGCCGCCTTCGTCGTGGTCCGCGGACTTTACTCGCGCTCGAAGGCCGACGCCGCGCTCAAGCAGGATACCGCCTTCCTCGCCGTACCCACCGTCGCGGTGATTCATCCCGGCAGGACCGCGCCTCAGCAGGAGATCGTCCTGCCGGCCGATATTCAGCCTTTTTCCGATGCACCCATCTATGCGCGCACCAACGGTTACCTCAAGCGCTGGTATTTTGATATCGGCGCACACGTGAAAAAGGGTCAGCTTCTGGTTGAAATTGACACTCCCGAAGTCGACCAGCAGCTTGCGCAAGCAAAAGCGGATCTTTCCACCGCGCAGGCGAACTATCGCATCGCACAAATCACGGCCAATCGCTATCAGGCCCTGCTGAGTACGAATTCTGTCGCCAAGCAAGACGTCGACAACGCTGTCGCGGCTCGTCAGGCCACGCAAACGCAGGTTCAGTCCGCCTCCGACAATGTGAAGCGTCTGGAGGAATTGCAATCCTTCGAGAAAGTCTACGCTCCCTTCGACGGCGTCATCACCGCCCGCAATATTGACGTCGGAGATTTAATCAACGCGGGCAGCGGCACAACTTCTGGCCAGCAAATGTTTCACATCTCCGCCACCAACGTCCTTCGCGTCTATGTCAGCGTTCCTCAGATTTATTCCGCTGCCACGAAGCCCGGCATGAAGGCTTACCTCACTCTTCCCGAATTTCCGGGCCGCAAGTTTAACGGAACTCTCGTCCGCACATCCGAGGCGATCGCCCAAGCCTCAAGAACGCTCCTCATCGAAGTGGATGTGAATAACTCCTCCGGCCAGCTTCTCCCCGGAGCCTACGCGGAAGTTCACATCGCGCTTCCCGGAAAAGCTTCGACCTATCTGTTGCCGATCACTGCGCTCATCTTCCGTTCCGCCGGTCTTCAAGTTGCCACTGTCGACGATGGCAAACACGCGAAACTCATCCCCATCACACTGGGGCGGGATTTTGGCACTCACGTCGAGGTCGTCTCAGGCATCACGGATAGCGATGTAATCATCGACAATCCACCCGATTCGCTCGTCGATGGCGAAGCCATCCGCATCGATACGCAAGTTTCCAGTGGAGCGCAGCAGTGAATGAATGTTTGCCGAATCGTCTCGATCATCCATTTTCCGCGTCACGCGGACTGCGGACGTCGCGGCGCCTTTCGTTCGCGAGCGGAATTTTTGCCGTTGCGCTTTGTCTCGGCGGTTGTGCAGTCGGACCTAAATATGTCAAGCCCTCCGCCGCCGCTCCCACAAAAGACGTCTACAAAGAAGCCGGAGATTTTCAACCCTCCCAGCCGAGTGATGCCGCTCCTCGCGGAAATTGGTGGGAAATTTTTCAGGACTCCCAATTAAACGATCTCGAAAAGCAAATTGACGTTTCCAACCAAAACCTCCGAATCGCTCAAGCGCAGTATGCGCAAGCGCGCGCAGCCGTTCGGTATTTTCGTGGTTCCTACTATCCCGTCATCGGCGTCAGTCCAGCAGCTTCCCGCGCGGGCCAGTCACAAAACAAGGCGCTTTATACTCCGGGAGAAGCGGTCGACTACAATGACTTTCTGTTGCCTGTGGACATCTCCTACGAACCCGATGTCTGGGGCCAGGTCCGCCGCAGCGTGGAATCCGCCCGCGCCCAGGCCCAGGCTAGCGCCGCCGATCTCGCCACCGTCAATCTCAGTCTCCATGCCGAACTGGCCATGGATTATTTTGAATTGCGCGGCCTCGACACGGAAGAGCAGCTTCTCAATAGCACCGTCGAAGCCTTTGAGAATTCAGTGAAGCTAACCCAGGATCGCTTCAAAGGCGGCCTCGCATCGGAAGTCGACGTCGCTCAGGCGCAAACGCAGCTTGAAACAACTCGCGCCCAGGCCATAGACATCGCTGTCCGGCGCGCCGCGTTCGAGCATGCCATTGCTGTGTTGGTTGGCCAGCCCGCCTCCAGTTTCACGATTACCTTTTCTCCGCTGCTTTCCGCGCCGCCGGGCATTCCTCCCGGTCTTCCATCGCAGCTGCTCGAGCGCCGTCCTGACGTTGCTGCCGCTGAACGTCGCGTCGATGCAGCCAACGCTCAAATCGGTGTCGCCAAATCGGCCTATTACCCCTCCATTACACTTGCCGCCTCGGGCGGATTTGAAAGCAGCTCGCTTTCAAATTTGATCTCCGGGCCCAGTGGTTTGTGGGCCTTTGGCGCCTCCGCTCTCGAAACGATCTTTGAAGGCGGTCGCCGCCACGCCATCACCGCGCAAGCCCAGTCCGCATTCGACCAATCCGTCGCCGAATACCGCCAGACGGTTCTCACTGCTTTTCAAGAAGTCGAAGACAATTTGGCCGCGCAGCGCATTTTGGAGCAGGAAGCCGCCACAGAAGACGCCGCCGTCGCCGCCGCGCAACATTCGCTCGCGCTTTCCAATAATCGCTACACAGGTGGCGTGACTTCCTACCTCGAAGTCATCACCGCGCAGAGCGCCGCGCTTGCCGACGAGCGTGCCGCCGCCGACATCCTGACTCGCCGCGCCGTCGCCGGCGTATTGCTCATTAAAGCGCTCGGCGGCGGTTGGGACGTCTCCAAATTGCCCGCGGAGTGAAGTCGGGAAATCGCTTTAATCGATTCCGTGGATGCGCATCGAGATGAGTTGGTCGATGCTCAGGTTCTGCATCCCCCGCGAACGCAAATCGGCGATGTACGTCGGCGTCACGTCGTGAATCCGCATGGCGATGAGTTGGTCAGGCTCCGGATGGGAATAACCAAGCTGCCCGAGCTGCTGGACGAAGTCAGGCGTCACACCGTGAATTCGAAACGCAACCAGTTGCCCCGGGTCCAGATGCGCATACCCGAGTCCCTGAAATTTGCCAATCTCTTCCGGTGACACGCCGTGAATACGAAATGCAATCAGTTCGTCGAGGTCCACGTGGCTGTAGCCCGCCTTCGCTAACTCCTCGATCCATTCCGGCGTCGCGCCGTGAATTCGCATGGCGATCAGTTGATCTTCGTCCGGCGTGTACCCTTCCTGATGCAGCGTGCGCACCATCTCCGGCGTCACTCCGTGAATGCGAAACGCCACCAGCTTGTCGCTGTCCGTCACGTTCAGGCCCGAGGAGCGCAGGTCATCAATGAATTTCTTATCGACGCCGAAGATTTTGAAAGCGATGAGCTTGTCGGAGTCCAGCCCATCGATATGCTCCGCCTTCATCTGGCGCGCGAAGTCCAGGCTCACGTCGTGGATGGCCATCGAAAACTGCTTCTCCGCGTCGATGCCTTCGAAGCCCAGCGATTTCATCTCCTGCGGATAATTCGCATTCGCAAAGAAGTGGAAAATTCCTGCGCCTTCGCCGTTTTCGAGAAAGCCGTCGCAGTCGAGTCGCCCTGCGTCGCGCGTGACGGTGAATTTCACATCGTGCCGCGCGCTGTTCGACGTATCCAGGCCTGTGAACGACGAAAGCTGCCACTCAGACTCCTCCTGCATGTGATAGCCGGTCCGCGAAACCGCCACCGAGAACTCCACGTAGCCGGGGCGGTCAGAGCTCGTCATCGCCCATGTGCCGGAAGGAGATTGCGCGCGAAGAGTTTTCGCGCCAATCACGAGAGCTGCCGAGATAACGAACGCAGCAACGAGCGGGCCGAATATGCGCGAATGGCGAATGTTCATAGCGAATTCTCCTCTGATATGCGACGCGAAATCAGAAAACTCCGGCGTTCTTGAGATCGATCAGTTTCTCGATGGTCAAATCCTTGAAGCCATGGCTGCGAACTTTGGCGATGAAATCCGCCGTGATGCCGGCTTCGCGCGCGCGAACGTAATCGTCCGCGTTCAGATTTTGCAGCCCCGCGCTCTGCAGGGATTTCACGTATTCCGGCGTCACGCCTTCCAGCCGCATTCCGATCCAGTGGTCGCTGTCCGCGCTCACGCCGGCTGCTTTCATTTCCCTCACGTATTCCGGTGTTACGCCCTCCATGCGCATGCCGATCAGCTGATCGTTCGTGGCGCTGATGCCTGTGGCTTTCATTTCCTGGATGTATTCCGGCGTGACGCCCCGAACTTTCATGCCTATCAATTCATTGACGTCGATCTTCACGCCCTGCGCCGCCATCTCCTTCACATAGTCTGGTGTGACTCCTTGCACGCGCATCCCGATCAGTTGATTCGTGTCCGCGGTGACGCCGACAGCCTTCATTTCCTTCACATAATCCGGTGTGAGCCCTTGCACCTTCATGCCGATAATCTGGCTGGCGTCAGCGTTCACGCCCGCGGCCTTCATTTCCTTGATGTAATCAGGCGTCACGCCCTGCACCTTCATTCCGATGATTCGGTTGATGCTCACATTCAGGCCGAGCGATTGCATCTCGCGGATGTAATCCGCTGTCACTCCTTGCACTTTCAGCCCGATCAGTTCATCTGCGCTCGGCTTCAATCCAAGCGCCTGCACCTCTCGCGCATACTCCGGCGTAATTCCCTGAACTTTCATCCCAATGATCCGGTCAATGCTCGTATCGAAACCCAACGACCGCATCTCGCGAACGTAGTCGGGAGTAATGCCCTGCACCTTCATCCCGATGAGTTCTTCAACGCTGGGTTTCAGTCCTAGATTGTGCATCCCTCGTACATAGTCGCTGGTCACTCCTTGTACTTTCAGCGCAATCAATTGGTCCGCCGTGAGGTTGTCCAGTCCCGCTGACTTCAGACCGTCAATATACGACCCGCTCTGTTCCGAGTCGCTCGGCGCCGTCTGCTTCTGAACTTGGGTTTGTTCTTGGCTCTGTGGCTGGACTGAAACCGTCTGCACCCTCGAAGCCGCGTTGCTTGCCAAAACTCGACGCGAAGTCAGCAGGGAATCGCTTTCGTTCACAGTTTTCCGGGGATTCAAGATTGCGCTTGTCTC
>JASHRL010000215.1 GCA_030037355.1 Candidatus Acidiferrales bacterium
GAGGTCGGCAGCATGATGGCAACTGTTTGGCCTGAAGAAATTCTCCGGCGCGCAAGCTCGGCGGCAACGGCTGTGGCGCGCGTGAAGAGTTCGCCGCAGTTGATCGTGCGCACGCTGCCGTCTTCCTCGTAGAGGTAAATGTGCGCCGTAGCCGCATCCGCGCGTCCGCGGATGCGGATGATTTCCGTCAGCGTTTCCGCGCGAGCCAGTTTTTCTTGCAGCTCAATGGCGCGCTTTTCGATGCTGACGTGGCGTGGCGAATGTAACGCTGCGCTCTCTGCTGGATGTTCTTTTTCTTGCGGACGGCTGATTTGCTCAAGGACGGCGCGGAGCAAGTCCGAAACCATCTCTGCTTCCCCAACCACGGTTTCTGGGAGGTGTACGGAAAAGCATTTGTCGAGCCGCAGCATCAATTCGACACGCTCCAGGCTTCCCAGGCCTAAATCGCGTTCGAGATGTGCGCGCGAGCCTTTGCGGCTGAACTCCTCAATGGCCCCGCGGTTGCCCAGTTCCTGTAATAGCCGCTCGACGATTTCCCGGATGGCATGTTCCGCATTCGCGCGTTCGAGTTTTGTTGCGGACGAGCTCACGAAAAATCTTCTCTACGCCGCAGAACGCCGCGCAGCATTCCACTTGAACTCTAAGATGAGGCTATCACTCTGTAGGTGCGGCTTCAACAAGCGGGACGTGGGCAGACCGTTCTCAAAAATCTCCTCTGAAACGCGATGGCTTGTGTGGCCGTCTGTAGCCACATACTAGGATGTGTAGTAACTCGCGCGGGGCATGCCTGGCGGCGTTTCTTTGGTTTATACCGGCGTGCCATCGGCGAGAAATTTCGAGGGGTGAGTTCGATGAAGAGATTCCACGCTCGTTCCATTCGTTTTGCGCTGCTTTTTTCCGCCGCGTTTCTGTTGGCACTCGCGTACATTTGGCTGCCGGTGGCGAACGCTCAAGATCAGTCGGCGCCGCAGACGATTGAGTCCGCGACCGCCGGCCTGAAAATGCGCGCCATCGGCCCGGCGATCATGGGCGGCCGAATCGACGATATTGCCGTGGACCCGACCGATCCCGAGACAATCTATCTCGGCGCCGCGGCGGGTGGCGTTTGGAAATCAACCGATGGCGGAATGACGTGGAGTTCCACGTGGAACAACGAACCGAATCCCTCGATTGGCGCGCTCGCCGTTGCGCCTTCGAATCCTTCGACCGTGTGGGTGGGAACCGGCGAAGCCAACAATCGGCAGAGCGCATCCTGGGGTGACGGCGTCTACAAGTCGACCGATGGCGGGAGAACTTGGACACACATGGGTCTCGACGACACTCAGGCCATCGGCCGCATCGTGATTGACCCGACGAACGCTGATGTCGTGTACGTTGCCGGAGTGGGCCATCTCTGGGGCCCGAACGAGGAACGCGGGCTTTTCAAGACCACGGACGGTGGCAAGACCTGGAACAAAGTTCTTTACGTCAATCCAGACACCGGCGTCACCGACGTCGCTATCGATCCGCAGAGCCCCACCACACTTTACGCCGCCGCTTACGAGCGCCGCCGCACGACTTGGGGATTCAATGGAGGTGGCCCAGGAAGCGGAGTTTACAAGACCACCGATGCCGGCGCGACCTGGACCAAACTGACTAATGGTTTGCCGACCGGCGACGATGGCAGAATCGGGCTCGCCGTCTACCGCAAGAATCCCAATATCGTTTATGCGCTGATTCAAAACGCCAATGGCGGCGTCTTCCGCAGCGAGGATAAAGGCGCAACGTGGACGAAAATGAGCTCCGATGATCCTCGTCCATCTTATTTCAGCCAGATTCGCGTTGATCCGAATAACGATCTGCGCATTTGGATGGGTGGCGTCGAGATTTCCTACTCCGAAGACGGCGGCAAGACATTTACGACGCAGCGCGTCAAGGACGTCCACAGCGATTTTCATGCTATCTGGATTGACCCGGATGATTCGAGTTACATGCTGGTCGGCTGCGACGGCGGAATTTACGAAAGCCGCGACGCCGGCCGCGATTGGGATCACTTGAACGTCATGCCGCTCGGCCAGGCCTATGAAGTCGGCTACGACAATCAGCAGCCGTACCACGTCTGCGCCGGTTATCAGGACAACGCGGAATGGTGCGGTCCGAGCCGTACGTGGTTTGCGGGAGGCATCCCCAATAGCGACTGGTTCATGGTCGGCGGCGGCGACGGCTTCTACGTGAAGCCGGATCCGGAGGACCCGCAGACAATCTATACCGAATCGCAGGACGGCAACGTCGAGCGGCGCGATCTGCGCACCAACGAGGCCCTGAGCATCCGGCCGGTGCCCAAGGAAGGCGACCCGCCGTATCGCTTCAACTGGAATTCGCCACTACTCATTTCCACGCACGATCACAACACGATTTATTACGGCGGAAATTTTCTCTTCAAGTCCACCGATCGCGGCAACAGTTGGACGAAGCTCGGCGGCGATTTGACCACCGGTGTGGATCGCAACACGCTGTCCATCCTCGGCCAGTTGCCGACGAAAGACACGCTTTCTCTTTACGACGGCGTGGAATGGTACCCGACCATTACCACCATTGACGAATCGCCCGTGAACGCCTCGATTCTCTGGGCGGGCACCGATGATGGCAACTTGCAAGTGTCCCGCGATGGCGGCCAAAACTGGAAGAACGTAACGAGCCGCGTCCCCGGCGTGCCTCAGGGCACGTACGTCGCGCGCATCGTGGCTTCGAAATTCAATGAAGGCACGGCTTATGTGGCCTTCGATGGGCATCGCAGGAACGATTTTCACGTCTATCTCTTCAAGACTACGAATTACGGCGAATCCTGGAAGTCAATTTCGTCGGGGATCCCAGAGGACACAGGGACTCTGCACGTAATCCGTGAACATCCGAGCGATCCCAATGTGCTCTTTGCGGGAATGGAA
>JASHRL010000216.1 GCA_030037355.1 Candidatus Acidiferrales bacterium
CCACGTTCCGGTGATCCGGCCTAGGCGAGACCGGGTCTTGGGGTCATCCATCCTAGCTTCCCTCTCAGAGGCAGGTGGGAAAACGTCTCTCAAAGCTCCGTGACCGAGCCCCTTCCTCCTCTGTCACAGCGCGATGAGCCACGTTTTGGAACGCGACCCGCAATTCTCAATAGCAAGGCTTCTGCCAACGGCAGCCCCCTTATCAGGGCTCATTTTGTCTGAATCGAAAAGACTTAGCTCAGATCGAAGCCGCTGTCTTCCCTCCTTGAAACCTCAATTCGGGAAGCTGCTCCCAGTTTTGAATGGCCTTCCGCGTCGCATTCATACATGCGGTCATCCAACAATTATTGCTGACGATTTGCATGGGAGACCTAATTTCAGACATGATGTTGCAACTACATGCAGACAATTCTTGAACTCTTAGTCCGCCACGGCTACATCATCTTGTTCCTATGGATTCTCATGGAGCAAGGAGGTGTTCCGGTCCCTTCGATACCGCTTCTGCTTGCGGTAGGGGCGCTCGCTGGAGCCGGAAAGCTAAATCTCGCTGTGGCCATTGCACTGGCCGTCATCGCCACGGAGATCAGCGATATTTGCTGGTACGAGCTGGGACGCCGCCACGGGGTGGCGATTCTGAATCTGTTATGTCGAATTTCGCTCGAGCCTGATTCCTGTGCGCGACGAACCACGGACGTCTACGCGCGATATGGGGCAAAATCTCTGCTTGGCGCTAAGTTCATTCCTGGCCTCACAACGGTCGCGCCACCACTCGCGGGCATTTTCCGCATGCGATTGCGACGGTTTCTGTTTTTCGACACTTCGGGCTCGCTGATATGGTCCAGCACGTTTCTTGGCTTGGGGTTTCTGTTCTCCAACCGCCTGAAGGAAATTGCCGACTACGCGATGCGTTTCGGTGAGACCTTGCTGATTCTGATCGTTATTGGATTTGCGGCGTACATTGCGTTCAAATTCATTGACCGGCAGAAATTCCTGCGGGACCTCAGCGGAGCGCGAATCACGGCTGAAGAACTTAAGATGCTGCTCGATTCGGGCGAGCAAATACAAATCGTAGATCTGCGACATTCCTTCGAATTTGAAGCGGAACCAACCACTCTGCCTGGCGCCCTCCGTATGGACCCGAAAGAGCTGGAGTATCGGCAGTCGGAAATTTCGCGCGATCGCGACATTATCCTCTATTGTACTTGACCAAACGAAGCGACCAGCGCCCGTGTGGCGCTGCTGCTGAGAAGCAAAGGTATCACGCGTGTGCGGCCGCTGGCGGGAGGGTTCGCCGCGTGGAAAAAGAGCGGATTCCCGTTGCAGACGTATGCTGATATCGAATCCGATTCCACTTTGATCAGTGGAGCATCTCCAGAGCCTCTCTCTTGAGTCTCATGCGGTTCGCGAATGGGATACCGCTCCGACATCCAAAAGGGCAGCTGACCTTGTACTCCTAGTGATTCAGGCCGATAATGGACGCCGGAAGGACGAAATATATTGCCTCGAACGCTGACAATATTCGCGAGTGTTGCTTTATTGGCTGGGCTTTGCGCACTGGCGTTGGTAGGGCTACACACGCGTGCAAAGAATCGAGTGCGCTCGGCCAGTCCACCTGTGGCAAAGACGACCGCCGTCAAACAGGATGCAAACGCTGCTCCGGCAGCAGCTGCTGCGGATAAGCCTGCGGTGTTGTATTTCGCCAAGGATCCTGAGCCGGTCCCGCCATTTATTACGCAAGATCTTTCCGGCAAACCTGTTTCGACAGCCGCTCTAAAAGGCAAAGTTATCCTCCTCAATTTTTGGGCCACCTGGTGCGGCCCTTGTCGCGAAGAAATACCAGAATTGATCGCGTTGCAAGCGCAGTATCCCGACCAGTTGGCTGTCGTTGGAGTTTCGGAGGACGACATTTCACCTGAGCAAGTGGCGAAATTTGCCCAGAAAATGAACATCAACTACCCAATCGTCATGGCCACTCGTCAACTTGATGCAGAGTATGACGGGATCGCGGCGTTCCCAACCTCATTCTTAGTCAGTCGCGAGGGTAGAGTGGTGCAGAAGGACGTCGGTGTCTACTCGTTCGACTATTACAATATGCAGGTTCGGGCCCTCTTAGGACTGCCTGTGGACGCACGAATTGAGACATTTCAGGATGTAGGCCAAATTTTCCTGAAGAATGCCGCACATGCGACCGAGCTGCCGGGCGTGAGTTTCGCTGGTTTAACGCCGGCGCAGAAGAAAGTCGCGCTGCGTCAGCTGAATGCAAAAACCTGCACCTGCGGCTGCGGCATGACGCTGGCCCAATGCCGAATCAACGACACCACTTGTCCGGTCAGCAACGAACTGGCGAACAAGGTCGTTAAAGAAGTCGTCGCGGGAGTCACGCCCAAGAACGTCTTTTCACCCAAAGCGCAATCCCAAAACCGGTGACGGACGGTGCCGGGGAGCCTCGCCAAAATAAAAATAGAGCGAACGGCGTACTCCTTCTTCCATCCTGACTGAAGCACGTACACCGCTCGCTCTTGTAGAGACTATCGGCAGATCAGAAAACGAACAAGAACCTAGTGCGTGTCCGCATACTTAAGCGCTGCGTCCAGTTCTCCTAGGGCCTCGGCGATATGGTGCCTGGCTTTGTCGCGATGGCCACCGAAATCGGTAGCTGCATGAGCCAAGTGGTCGTCGGCCTGATGCAGGAGCCGCATGGCGTCCTGAATTTCGGGATGTGGCCCAGGAGCAGGTAATGCCGCAGGAGCAGGCGTTCTTGCCGGTCCGGGCTCCGCGGAGGTTGCCAATGGGAGCGACAAAGCAACGCCGAAGGCCATCACGGCAAGTATCGTCAAAATACGCTTGATGAGTGTCATCCAAAATCCTCCTCGTCCGATTTTCGGTTCGGACAACCGAAGTCGCTTCAGAGAAAAACGAAACGGAAACTGGGTAGCCCGCTAGCGATAGTAAAAGAGAGATTTGGCCACAGTCCTCGAAGCCGAGTCACGTTGCCCAATACCACACAGTCATCGGAACAGCGCCAGTTGCTCCCGTGAAGGCAATTCTACTGCGCAATCCTCTTCGACCTACTACGGTCAACGCGAGGTGCACACTAAAGGTTATCTTCGTCAGGTCAGTTCGGTGAGTGAAAATTTGGAAAGTCCGTTTGCCGTATCGTTTGACTAACCAGTCTTTGCAGTCTATTCTGATTTGTTCGCTTTCGGATTTGAAGCAGAACAGACTGAGGGAGCTTTGCTCTTACATCTTTTATACGCCACTATTGCTGTCGTTGTAGCCGTTCAGCTTTCTGCCTTTGCGACGAGCATTTACCTGCATCGGGCGCTTGCGCATCGGGGTGTCTATTTGCACCCTGTCGTAGCACTCCCGATGCGCCTCCAGCTATGGCTGTGGACCGGGATCAACACGAAGGAATGGGTAGCCGTACATCGCAAACACCATCGCCACACGGATGTGGAAGGTGACCCGCACAGCCCCGTTCTCGAAGGCTTGTGGCGGATCCTTCTTGGCAATGTCTACTACTACACACGTGAGGCAAAGAACGCAGAGACCCTCAAGACTTTTGCCCCGGACATTGGCAACGATTGGCTGGACCGCCACATTTTCGGGTTTGGTCTCGCTGGCGTGATTCTCGGTATTGCCATCTTCATGCTGATCCTGGGACCGGTTTGGGGCGGCGCGGCATTCCTGGTGCAAGCCTCGACGTATATTTTCCTGAACGCTGTCATAAATGGCGCGAATCACGCTATTGGTAAGCAGAATTTCGACAACACTGCGACGAATCTTGGTTTCATTGCTTTGCTCACGGCCGGAGAAGGCTGGCACAACAATCACCACGCCTATCCAACTTCGGCGCGATTCAGTATATCTCGCGGTGAATTCGACCCCTCTTGGCCGGTGATTAAGATGCTGACGTGGATGCGCCTCGCGCGTCCGCTGAAATTGGCGCCAAAAATGGAGTAGTACGGCCTCCTATGGCCGGTGACTGGAATCCCGATCAATATTTGAAGTTCGCTGAAGAGCGCACGCAACCCTGCCGCGATTTAGCAGCGCGCATCGCTGTTCCGCAGGTTCGTACAGTAATCGATCTCGGCTGCGGCCCCGGCAATAGCACGCAGGTTCTCGCTCAACGTTGGCCCGATGCACAAATCACAGCGCTCGACAGCGACACTACGATGATCAATGTCGCAATCGAATCGAATCCGCGCGGGCGATGGATTACGGGCGATATCTCCAAGTGGGCTGCAGGCGAACCGCCCAATGCTACCGCACAAAAATCCGCTGAGACGGCTGCAGAAAATATATTGCCAGAAGATTCGGCAAACGAACGGTACGACATTGTCTTTTCCAACGCTGCTTTGCAGTGGCTTCACGAACACTCAACACTCTTTCCACAGCTTTTTTCGCATGTCGCGCCCGGTGGTGCTCTTGCTTTTCAAATTCCAAGCAGCCAAGACCGTCCCGCCTACCGGCTCCTGCGCGAAATGGCTGCTTCTATCGGTTGGCGCAAATGGTTCCCTTCAGGACGCGTCCGCACCTGGCATGCGCACGACTGGGAGTTCTACTACGATTTGCTCGCGCCTTTAGCCTCGCGCGTCGATATTTGGCTGACGGAATACTTTCACGTCATGCCCGATGCTGAAAGCATTGTGGAGTGGTATAGAGCTACGGGCATGCGTCCGTACTTGACGCCAATTGCGGAAGAGATTGACCGCGAAAAATTTGTCGCCGAGTACACAGACAAAATTCGTGCTGCCTATCCGCCCCGCTCCGACGGACATATCCTGTTTCCGTTCCTTCGCATCTTCGTCGTCGCCTATCGGTAAGGAGTCTCATCAATGTACGCTCCTGCAGCCTGGAAAACTGGCGAAGTGAATCAAGCGCGATTGCGGCTATTGAACAGTCAGAACCAGAGTGGCCGTCTTTTTTTCTCCCGAGGAATTGATCGCGGTCAAGATATAAGTTGTCGTCTTTTCTGGTGAGACGGAAACGCAGCGTTCCGGCGACGGCCAGACGCCTTCAGAAGGTTTGGGAGTGAGCGTTACATCCTTCGCATTAGAAACGCCGTAGCAAATCTGGGCTGAATCGCCGCGGCGGATGGCGCCGGGTGAAGCGTAGAAATTCATGATCTCAAAATTGTTGCCGCCGAGCCCTTCTGCCAGTAGCCGCGCGCGCTCCCTCTCCGCCTGCGCCGCTTTTTCCTCAATGGCCTGATTTTCTTCGTGGCGTGAATAGAATATGCCCGCGACCACGAGGCCAACAATCACAACGATAATCCAGGAGAATTTTAACAATGTCCCAAAGAAAAGCTTGTCGTCTGAATCGCTTCCCATGCAAGAATTCTCCTGAAGTCAACTAAGATGCTTGTCGTACGTCTGACGTCAAGCTTCTGTGGCTTTCAATCGTCCGGATCGAATCGCTTTTACAAGGCCAGCGTGGTCACGTTCAGTCTGGTCGGCATAAGCAACCGCGAATTTCTGAATGGCCTCATCGAATGCTTCGCTCTTACCGAGATAGCCGGCGATTTTCGCCGAATCCCCGGTGCGGGCGTGCGCACGCGCCAATGTCCACCCACAAATTGCGACATATTCCTTCAAATCCTGCTTGGACATTTCGGAAATGTCGATGCTCATCTTCATATCCCGCAGCTGGCGAAAGTAGTAGTCGTGTCCATCGTCATCTCTGGTCCAACCCAGAAAGACATCACTCGCAGCCTGCAGCATTCGCTGGCCCGTGACGACGCGCTGGCCATGATTCTCATAACAGCTTCGTCTCGCATAAAGTTCGAGGACAGAAGCCCGGGCCTCCTTGAATTGCAAGAACAACGGGTCATCCTCACCGGCCATCAGCAAAGCAACCGCACATCGCGTACCGACGCTACCCACGCCGACAACTTTGCGTGCAATATCCACGATGTGGTAGCGATCGAGTATCACGCGCCGCTCTTGGGGGAGCGATTCTCGATACCGATGAAAAAGGTCACGAATGGCTTTCTCTGCTTTCGCGAGTTGGCGGGAATGATAAACGAGCGGAGGATTGTCGGTGATCCGGCGCTGGCCGCCTGAAACCTCGGTGATCTGAGACAGAACGTGGACGGCGGTTTGCCCCTTCGCCATCCTTTCGAGGCCGCGCCAGCGCCTTCGCGCGACCTTGCCAGAAGCATCGTCGATCAGAATCGATGCCTCGATATGCGAATACCAAACGTCGATGGCTCGCATTCGCACGTACTCGCGAATATGGCTTCGATAAGACTCAACTGCGATGCGTGCCGTGTCCTCGCAATCGCGCTTGCGCATATCCAGCATACGGCCAACAAGCACTACGCTCGTCGCCAGCCGCTTCACGTCCCATTCCCATGGCGCAGGAAGCGTCTCGTCAAAATCGTTGATGTCGAAGAGGAGATCTCGCTCAGGCGACCCAAATCCGCCAAAATTGGCAATATGGCAATCGCCGCACGCTTGCACGCGCAACCCGGTATTCGGTGTCCTTGCAATGTCGAATGCCATCAGCGCCGCGGCGCCGCGATAAAAAGCGAACGGCGACTGACGCATGCGGCCGTATCGAATTGGCAGCAGGTCTGCCAGGCGCCCTTGGTCAGTCTTGACGAGCAACGAAATCGGATCGGGCCGGCGTGGAGACGCCTTCCAGGTCGCATGCGAGCTCCGCGGAACAGCCTTGCGCAGGGCTCTGCCCTCAGCGAGGCGTTCCTCGACCGTGTGTCCATATTGCTCAGCCTCGCGATGCGATTTGCTCTCGATTTGCTGATGCGAGCTGCGTTGCGCCATCGGTCTCGTCTCGGGATCTGCTCCCGGCACGATTCTCATATTTCCTGCATTCCATCTCAAGCGCAACTTGGAGGTGGGAGTTCAAGCTTCAACTGCACTCGCCGTGCGTGTTCGCTCAAAGATCGACTCCAAAAACTCGGGAATTTCGAACACGGCGCGATTAGGCTCGCGCGCAGTGTTCTTTCGAAATTCAGCAAATCTTTCCGGCCGGAGCAATTCTGCGACTGCGGGGACGATATCGTGAAAACTGCGAAGTACCGTGCCGACATTGCATTCGCGGACCCATTCCGCGTTGTAGCGTTCCTGCGGGAGCGTCCATGCGTTGCATTCGACGATCACCGGCAGACCCTTAGCGACAGCTTCGGAAATGCTTCCCGGCCCTGGTTTACCGATGAAGAAGTCCGAAATATGCATGTAATAGGGGATCTCGTTTGTGAACCCTTCGACAAAATAACGTATACGAGATTTGTTCTCTCGGAGAGCTCGGGCGAGATCTTGGTTTTTCCCACAGATCAAAATCAGTTGAAGATCAAGCTCAGAGTGGTCCAACCGCTGGGCAATTTCGAGCATGACGCGATTTCCGTGTCCGCCAAACAACACGAGAGCCGTCGGTAGATTCGGGAGCAGGCCTAGCCGATGACGTTCCATTGCGATGTCAGTAGATTGCGGTTCGTAAAAGCGCGGGTGAAGAATCATGCCCGAAGCGCGAGATACCCGATCTCTCGGATGGCCCAGCGCAACTGCTTGCGCGACAGCCTTCTCCGACCCGCAAATGAGAAACTGCTCCTGGCGTTCTATCCAAAAATGCGGCGGGTAATCAGCTAAATCAGTGAGAATGGTTATAAATGGCCGGTCCGGGAAAATGCTCGTATAACTTTCGCAAAGCGCGCGATTGAAGTGCGGCACAAACGAAACGAGCATATCCGGTCGCGTTTTCTCCCAGTGCCGTTCGAGCAGCCGCACAATCGGCCGGTGATAAGCGCGAATGACAAGTTGCAGGACTCTCATGAGTTGCGTACTGCCGAGCGTCCAGCCATTTCGGAGCATGCCGTTGTAGAAGTCCTGTATCCGGATGCGCGCGTACTTCTTGAGAATATCGATCTCGTCGAGAACCTCTTGCAGGTTGATGAGTTGAACTTCCCATGGCCGCTGCTGGGCTCGGATGGCCATCTGAAGCGCCGTGGCCGCTGCGCGGTGGCCCCCACCAGCATCGAAAAAACCGAATTCGATCCGCTCCATGCAGGGCCATCGTGACACCGGGAATGCCGTCGCGTGCTACAGTTTTGTTAAATGTCCGTTACTATGCTGAAAGAGTTAAGTTCCGTGTTTTTGCAGAACTTTAGCCTCGCCGTCATGTCACTGTAACAGATATTTTCTACGCTCGTAGTTGTGAAGTGCGACATGCATGTCCACTCATACTTCTCCGGGCCTTGTACCACCCCTCTTTTTTCTCTTATATGCCGCGAAAGCTATAGCGACCCTGAAGAAGTTTATTCCCGATTGCGCCGCTGCGGGATGAGCCTCTTTACTCTGACAGACCACGACTCTGTCGAGGGTGCCGAGAAGCTACTACAACATCCGGATTTTTTCATGAGCGAGGAAGTCACATGCCGAATGCCCAGTGGCACGATCGCTCATATCGGCGTCTTCGATATCACTGAGAAGCAGCACCTCCAAATTCAACAGCGCCGCGACGATTTGATCGCACTGCTCATGTACCTGACGGAGCGTCGAATTCTTTTCAGTGTCAATCACGTGTTTTCCGGCTTGACCGGTCCGCGCGCAAACGAGGATTTTCATTGGTTTAGACAGTATTTCCCAGCCGTTGAAACACACAACAGCCACATGGTGCCTGTCCAAAATGAAAGCGCAGCTCAATTCGCGCGGAGGTTTTCAAAACTCGAGATTGGTGGCAGTGACGCTCACGCTTTGCCGTCCGTCGGCACGGCGTTTACAGAGGTACCCGGTGCACGGAACAAAGAGGAATTTTTCGCCGGCTTGCGTGCAGGAACGGGCCGGACGAGCGGTGAATCGGGTAGCACACGAAAATTGACACGGGATCTATTGTTCATCGGCCTCGAAATGATTCGCGAGGACATTCGTACCGCTCCGCTCTTACCCTTAGCGATTCTTGTGCCCGTCGCGGCTTTCTTGAATTACCGCGGCGAACACAAGTTTAGCAGGCATTGGTTCGAGAAAGTCCTTGGCAAGCCTGAACCGTACAAGCTCCCGCGATGGATCAACGTACCGCAACGCGCGACGGAGGAATGGACATGACCGTGGCCAGAGCGGTTTGGAACCAGATTCAGTCCAACGATTATCGCCTGATGAAACGTGTCCATCGCTGGCGCGCACCACGTTGGATCCGCTTATTCATGATCTATGCCACACGGCTTGGTGATGGATGGCTGTGGTACGCGATTGGCCTGATTCTTGTTTTTTTCGGTGGTCCTTCGCGGTTCCCAGCGATCGGCTCCGCAGGATTGGCAGCACTTCTCGGCATCATGTTTTTTCGTTTCCTCAAGCAAGTCAGCAAGAGGCCACGGCCATGCGAACTTGAACCGCACTGCTGGTCGATGATCCTGCCCCCTGATCAGTTCTCCTTCCCTTCCGGGCATTCGATCACAGCATTCGCTGTCGCTATAGTTCTCGGTCTTTTTTATCCGGAGTTCCTGTTGTGCCTGCTTTTTGCAGCTGCGAGCATCGCTGTTTCAAGAATTATCTTGGGGATGCACTTCTTGAGTGATGTGATCGCGGGGTCGGCAATCGGTACACTGCTTGGACTCACCTGTTTCCATTTCTTCGCAGCAATCAGATAAACTGCCATCGATGCCTTCAGGCCGCGTTCATGGTCCTCCGCAAGCGCATTTAGAGCAGCGAGCCCCTTCGGTACGCATGAGTTCAGTCAGTTCCCGCGCTTTCCTTGGCGTGTGAGTGTCTTCGCATCGGCACCTTCCCACATCCTAAATCCTCCCCGAAACGCGTTCCGGTTGTCGCCTAGCTCTACACCCGGCGGGAGTTTCTTGAGCTTCTTGGCATTGCCGCCACCGATGACCACATAATCTGGCTCCATCGCGAGTTTCAGCTTTTCGACGATGTCGGCAACATAGCGCCGCCACTTTTTCTTGCCGTGCCGCTGGAGCCCGCGCAAACCGATGTAGTCCTCATACGTCCGGGCTTTCTTGTAGGGCAAATGCGCGACTTCCATGGGTTCGACGATCCCATCGACGATCATCGCCGAACCAAGCCCTGTGCCCAGTCCCAGAAAAAGCATGCGGCCGCCGCGATAGCTCCCCAGTGCTTGCATCGCGGCATCGTTCATCAGTCGAACCGGGTGGCCAAACGTCTTGCTGAAATGAAATCCAATCCAGCCCTGACCTAGATTGTACGGATCTCGGAGGATTTTCCCATGAACGACGGGGCCCGGATAACCGATGGAAATCACATCGTATTTCCAACCTTGAGCCAACTTCTTGACGTCACGCACCATTTTTTGCGGTGTCATCGTCGGCCCTGAATCCACCTTGCGCTCTTCATGCTCTCCCGTCGCTAGAATCTTAACGTGCGTTCCTCCAACATCAATCGCGAGGATTTTCAATTTTCTATCGCCGATCGAAGTTTTCACGGGTCTCGCCCTCTAATCCGCATTGAAACTCAAAGCTATCGAGTAATCATCACAAATTATCTACCCCGCCTTTGCCGAAGACAACGCTCAAGAGACTTTCTTTGGGGCCTCCAAGCTTCGTTTGCGGGGATTTGCTATGGCAGCCTCTAAGGGGTAGCATTGGTTCCCCCGGAAGGTCCGGCAGGGCTCCGTGAAGGCAAGTGCTCATTTGAGAAACCACGAACAGGACAACGTCACATCAGAAACTGGGTTGGCACATTGGATGTCCCGCGTCCTGCAGGAGCATGCAAGAGCGTCGAAGAACCTGAGCGCCGGTCCGATCCACGATTTGCGCACTGCCCTGCGCCGGTGTTTGACAATTGAAGACGCAATGTCGGAATTCGACCCCCACCCCGCATGGGGGAAAATGAGACGGGCAGCCAAGAAGCTGATGAAAGGCATCGGCTCCTTGCGCGATTCCGAAGTGCTTCTTGCCTGGCTGAAAAAATTCGAGAGTGGAGATCGCACCGTCGGACAGGCATTGGAAAACTCGCTGCGCCTCGAATTTGACTCGGCGAAGAAAGAAGCTCAAGAGGCTCTCGCAGACTTTGACCAAGAGAAATGGGCCTCTTTGCAAAAGCTTCTGGTCGAACGCGCAGCAGCAGTGAAACCCGAAACTTTGCCCGCGCAGTACATGGCGCTTGAGCGCTGGGATGAGGCGCACAAACGGCACCAATTCGCGCTGCGAAGCCGTTCCAAGATCAGCTATCACCGCGCGCGAGTCAGTCTGAAAAATCTGCGATATACGCTAGAAAATTTCATGCCAAGCCTACACGCTAAGTGGCATGACGACCTGAAACAACTCCAGGATCTGCTCGGTGAAGTCCATGACCTCGACGTCCTCTGGACGAAGATTGTCGCGCTCAGGCCAGCGCAAGAGAATGCCGCACGAACACAATGGAAAGCGGCTATCGAAAGCGAGCGAAGACAACGGCTGGCTCAATACCAAGCAAGGACCACCGGTAAGAATTCGATATGGCAAACATGGCGCGCCGCATTGCCGCAGGGCCAAACGCTGGAAACCGCAGCCCTGGCGAAATTGTCCGCTTGGTCGGCGTATCGAACCCCTGAGTTCGCTCGTGCCGAGCGCGTGGCCGCTCTCACCGTGGAGCTATATGACCTGTTGGCTGCTCATGGATTTGCGGTTGGGTTGCCTACCGAACGCGGGAGAAGCATCGTGCAGGCAGCCGCACTGCTGGAAGATGTGGGATGCGCTCGTGGCAACAAAGGGCATCACAAAGAATCCTACCGATTGATCCGCAAGCTGCCTCTTCCGCTCGGATGGAAGCCATCTGAGCTGCAATTGTTGGCGCTCGCGGCGCGCTACCATCGCAAAGCATTGCCTCAGCTTAAACACAAAGAATTTAGCTCTCTTTCAGCTTCTTTCCGTCAGGCGACGCTTCTTCTGGCCGGAATCTTACGGCTTGCCATTTGCTACGAACAATCTCCCACGCAAATCCGACGGTTGGATTTGGAAGTCACGCTCGACGGACTGCTGATCCGCGCATATGGCTTCGACGGAGAGGAACCCCTGCTGTCAAAGCTAGCGACAGCCAAGCATCTACTGGAAATCGCTTGCCGGAGACCGATCGTCACGCTTCCCGGCGTGGCGGGCACCCCGCTTCGTACAACCGGCACAAAAGCGAAAACTGCGGCAGCCTGACCGCCAGTCGAACTTTCGACAGTGAAAAGAGCTAATCCGCCAGGAGTCGAAGGGTTCTCGGGACGTAGATACTTACGATTGATCCGCGCGGCGGAGAAAAGCTCTCTATCTCCAATGACGCGGAGCCAGCCTTCTTGAGCGCCGTGACCGTGGAGTGACATCCGATTCCCAGGGCAATCACCAAGTCCAAATTCGGGGCATGGCCAACGCAGAGCACTTCGTCGGCTTTGAGCGTGGAAATTTCTTCAAATAGGGCCGCAGGTTTAGCCTCTGGTTTCAAAGCCTCCGTTTGGCGCAGTTTTTTTACGGGATAGCCCAAGACCTCACAAACGATCTCGGCCGTTTGCACCGCCCGCAGCAGGGGGCTCGTGAGTATTACGCCCGGCTTGACTCCTATTGCGCGAAGGCCGCGTGCCGCCGCTTCCGTCTTCGCAACGCCTCTCGGCGTCAGGAACCGATCCGCCTCGGGTGGGCAAGCTGGATCCGTGCGGTCAATCGCAATGCCATGCCGCATCAGATATAATCTCATTTCGTCGTCTCTTCCTTCCGAACTGTACGCCGCGTCAAATCTCTGGGCTAGATACGCGCAGAGTGAGCATGTCACGCCGCCCGATGCGCACGTGCCGACATTCTTTCAAGCGGCGCCGAACGGCGCGCATTGCGCGCGCGGCCGAAGCGGAACTTCCACCCGGAGACCTCTTCGAATAACTTAGCCGCGCGGCGGCACGCAGCAACAGGCAAACTGTAGCGTCCCGCGCAGTGCACACGCAGGTGGATCGTCTTGCGCTGAATCACCACCTCGATGCTTTGAACCATTCGCCTGCGGTCTTTATCGAGCGCAATGGCGATTCGGAGGATTCCAGTAAGCAAGCGTACTTCTTCACGACGTCGTGTGCCAAGCAGCGAATAAACCTTATGTCCCGGGTCCGGGCTCGACTTGCCATGATAGCGGACAAGGCATGCAAGGGTCATCTGATCAACTTCGCTCAGCCCGGGAATCAGCGTGTTACGGACAATGTATTCGCCATGCTTATGATGCGCGGCCGAGTTAATCGCATAGCCTACGTCATGCAGAATAGATGCCATTTCCAGAGGCAAACGAAGCTCGTGACGCAGTCCATGAACCGGCGTTAGCCTTTCGAAAAGGTAAGCAGCCATGCTGCGTACATGCTCTGCATGCAAAGGATCATAATGGAAGCGCGCGCCGATCCGGCGTGCTTCGCGCAACATCGGTTCTGCCGCGACGGCATAGCTGCTGGGCGTCGCGCCAGAAAAATGCGACGCCGCGAGATCCCAGAGAATTCCTTCCTTTACACCTACTCCTGGAACGAGCAGGGCACGCAAGCGCAGCCATTGCGCGAGCGAGCTGAAAACAATTGCCGCGATCCCGATGACTTCAGCGCGATCCTTGCGAATGCCCAATACTTTCACACGCTCATTCACGCTCAGCCCTAAGATGCCCCACAGCCGTTCGTGCAGCAGCCGCAGATTGATTGTTGAAAGGCCTCCGACGCGCGGGCCGGGCGTAAGCCGGGCGAGCGCTTCAGCGTTTCCCCCGGAGGCAACGGCAATGGATCCAGAAAGGTCCGGTGGGTTCGGCCAGACGCTTTGCAGAATCGAAAGCACTCCATGTTGCACTCTCTCGCATTCGTCTTCGCTGAATGCACCATAAATGCCGAGAGTCTCCATCAGGCGAACGGTGCCGAGCGGCAACGCAAAAATCTTGACGGGTAGACGCTTTCGCAAAAGGCTGACTTCCAGGCTGCCGCCGCCAAGATCCACGATCAGACGAGGCGAGAAGCGTTCCCTCACCGCGCCCAAAATCGCCGAGCGAACCAAACGCGCTTCTTCCGATGAATCGATTACTTCCAATTCGATGCCTGCGGTGCGGCGGATTCGCCGAATCAGTTCTGTCCGATTGCGGGCCTCGCGAGCTGCGCTCGTTGCGACAGCACGGTAGTGCTTGACGTCATAACGATCCAGCAAAGTCTTGAATCTGCGGAAGGCTCGCGTGGCCTGCAACATCGTTAATCGGCTGAATTGGTGTTTCGTGAACGCGCGGTGGCCCAGTCGAACAGGCCAGCGCTCCGATTCCAGGATTTGAATCTCAGATGCCGAGTTGGCTTGCGCAATAACCAGCCGTATCGCGTTTGAACCTGCGTCGATGCCCGCGATTCGAACAGGAGCAGCCAAGGTTATTGCCAGAGGTGCACCAACGCATGCGAAGGACGATAACGGATGTTGCGGATTCCTAGATAAGAAGCGATTCGCTTGCGAAGATCCGCGTTGACCGTGCGAACTGTATTCTCACCGTTCAAAGTTGCGAATCCGTGACGTTTTGCTAGATTTACAAACTCTTTTCGAACCATCGTCTGATAGCTGATGAAAGAATCGTAAAGATCATCGGACAAATGCAAATCGCGGCCGGCTTCCCAAAAACTGATAGCCGGCGACTTCTGAAATTCTCGTTCAAAAGCGATTTGCGGCCGGACGTTCAGGAAAAAAGTCAGATCCGGAGGGAGCGCAAGGTCATAAATCCGGTGAAGATACTGATGATCCAGTCCGCGAACAGCTGCGCGCGCAATCAGCGTATAGTAATAGCGATCGGCCAGCACAATCATCCCCGAGCGCAGCGCCGGCAGAATGCGGTTTTCGAGCTGGTCAAAAAAATCCGTTGCGTACATCAGGGCCAGCGTGTAGCGCGTCACCGAATTCTTTGCCAGCAGACTGTCGATATCCTTCGCGATCAGAAAGGACCGTCGTAGCCCCATAGTCTGCACGGCGAAGCCTTGCGATTCGAGCCATTCCGTCAACAGGGCAATTTGCGTCGACCGGCCGGAACCGTCCGTGCCTTCGAGCACAATCAAATGTCCACTGAGCTCGCTGCGATCCAGCGTGGGCAACCCCACAGACGCGCGCGTGACGACGGATTCACCAATCCAAGGCTGCACGCCCGACGACGCGGATGTCGCACCCATGTATTCCTCGGATGAACTCTCTCGTTCTGCGTTTTCTGTCAAATCCACGGCTAGCCCTTGAACCGCTTCAGTTCGATGTGTTCGGAAACAACATCGCGCATCTTCTGCTGAAGCTGATGCACCGGCAAAGTCCCGTCCATTAACACAAAATTGTCCGTCTGAACCATCTGGTCGTAGCGCGCCAGGGTAATTCCCTGAAACTTGGTGAAGCTCTCGATGGGATCAAGCGAGAGGCCCAAATCCATGCCGGCTTCATAATATTTCAAACGTGGACGCCCGCTCAGGATCCGCCGAATTGCAATTTCTAGGGGAGCTCGAAAATAGAACGTAACGTCAGGAACCACAGCGTACTGATAGAGGTTCCTCAGCCAGTCCACCGGGCAGCCGCGCGCGCCGTCGCGCGCAAAGGCTGTGTAGACGTAGCGGTCCGCGAGAACAAGATGTCCGCTTCGCAGCAAGGGTAGGATTTGGCGCTCGTAGCGATCCGCAAAGTCCGCCGCGTGAATCAGAGAGAATGTCACAGGTGTCAAAAGCCGACGGCGCTTCCCCCTGCGAGTCGCCGATTTAACCAGAGGCGAGGAGTTCCACTCCGTGAAGTACGTTCGGTAGCCACCCACCTCCAGCCACCGCTTCAGCAAATGGAGCTGCGTGCTTTTGCCCGAGCCATCAATGCCTTCGACGACGACCAGCGCCCCAGAATATGGGCGCGTCGGCTGTTTCGGCCGTTTCTCTTCGGGCTGTGCAGCCTGCTCAATCGTTGTGCTTGGAGTTCCCATTCGTCCCGACAAACTCTACTAGTCTGCTCTGAAACTGTAAATGCCGCGTGACAGATTCATTAAAATTGCGTCAACCTACTGGTCGCGGCCCGCCACTTGCTCATTGGTGTCGTAGAGCGGCATGGCGGGGGTGACACTGTCGCTTTCCTCCGCAACCGTAATCGCCATAACGCGGATTTTATCATTGTCCGGTAAAGTCAGCGTTTTCACACCGGCAGGCACGTCCAGCGTATACGCAAACAGATAGGAATAGGAGTAAGGCACGTTCGCACCATCGGCAGTGTGGTGGTGTGAAGCGAACCACGCCACAGGCGCGCGTTTGATGAACCCGGGTGCTATGCCTGCATAATGCGGCAGCATGATTGGTCCGTTCTTCTGAATATAAGCGATGAATCTGCGAGTCCGCTGCGCGGCTGCGCTGGTATCGCTTGGATCAGGAGGCGCTGGTGGCGTCAAAGGCTCCATAGTAAAGGAACGGACGTACGACTGCCCGATAAAACCACCCCAGTCTTGTATCGTCAAATTCGCTCGCTCGTCACCAAGGCCGAACGTACCTTGCTGATCCCCGTCGGCTGATGCTGCCAATATGTAGAGGCGATTGTAGCGACCGGGCGGGAGCTGTACCGTCTGTCCCCGAGTCACAACGGCGTCCAGTTTTCCTGTTCCCGAAGGAGCAAGGTGAAAATGGATTCCCGCGTAAGAAACATCCGCCGACAGCATCTCTGCGGGTATCGCGTCTCCAGCCGCGTCGAACCCGCCCACGGACTTCGTACCGTCGTTGCTGCTGACCGCCAGATCGTAATGCAGAGTGACGGGACGCGAACTCAGCAGTGTCGCATGAACATGTGGCGGCGCAATCATGACTTCATAACTCTTGATTTCATAAGGACTCAGATCCGCTACCAGCGCTCCTCCCTGAATCACCACTTGTCCTTTCATCGGCAATTCTTGCCCATCGATTTCGTGAACGCTGATGACGGAAGTATTGAAAGACACATGCACGTCGTGCGCTGGTCTGCCCGACATCTCAACCAGCCGCACAACTTCGCCTTTGCCGTCTTCTGCTTTCTTGAAGGCCATTACGCGGACATCGTCGCTGCTGACTTTCAACAAGGAAAGCGTCTTGCCAAGAGCACCCGCATGTTCTCCGCTCTGAAACGCGATCAGCGGGTCATCCAAACGATAAGCCTGCCACGCCGTATCCGACTGGCTCCAATCTCCCGCATGGCTTGCCAGCCCGTACGTAAATTCGTGGTGCCCCCAATCCTGGGTTGCTTGGTCGCGATAATCTTCACCGTCGGGGCTAATGCCGGGCGTATAAAGCAAAGTCAAACGCAGAGTGTTGTCGTCAGGCTTGTCCGAACCCGTCTTTACCCCAGAAAGAATCGTCACGCCGAAGTCGCCACTTTTATCTGTCAGATCGAACCACCGATGCGAAGCCATCTCAAACGTCTTCTCATTATCGGTCGAGCGTTGAATCGTTCCTGCTCCCCAATTGTAAGTCGCCACGGGATTTGAAGCCGTCAGCGGGAAAACTGCTTTTAGAGCTGCTTCGCGCGTCTTCCAGTCAATCACATCGCCAAATTCCACGCGATTTCCAGCGTCGCCCGCGGAAAGGCTGATGGTCTGCGCGAACTTCGAACCCTCGGTCTCGCGTTCGACGCGCAAGGCCACGCGCACGGGCCCCCTCTCTGCAACCGTGATCTTGGCGAGCCCCTCAACATACCCTCGCGGCGGCTGGTTCTGATCCGACCAATCCATATTCCATGCCGGCCATTGCGATGGTTTTTCCGTTTGAAACGCCAGCCGAATCGGAGAAGAGAGAAGCTCTCGGCCAAGTTTCTTGTCGTAGATGCTGGAGACATCCCCGTCCTGATTCAATTCAACTCGATAGCGCACATTTTCGAGCGACGTACCTGTGACCTTGAGTTCAGAAGCAGGCGATGAAACTGGGGATTCTGAAGGCACAACACCATAAACCGCATACCCGACGGACGGCACTTTCGCCAGAAACAATACCTTTGAAACTCCGTTGTCTTCCCCGTCTACCTGCGCGGGTACCTCCCTGCCATCCGGACCATACACACGAACGGATTCCGGTGCGCCGCTCCCAAATTTGATCTCTGCTTCGACAACGTCCTCGCGCTCGATCGAAAGCGGGTTGTAAACAATTATCGGCGTTCCCTTTGTCTCGGTGTCCAATTCGGAACTGATGCCATTGGTCGCGCTCTTCAGAACCTGCGCAAATTGGTTCATGGCCAGCACGTCGTCATTCCACGAATATGTGTACGCCCTCGGCGTCGCCGTCCCCGCCATGATGTCGTGAAATTGGCCGCCAAGGACCAATCTCCACGCATAGTTAAGCCTCACGAAGGGATACGGCCTGCTTCCCAGCCAATCCGCAGCGGCCGATGCCGCTTCCGCCGCGCGCGCCAGATTTTCATTTTCGCGATTCCAGCGCTTGTGAACCGCCTCTGATGTGAGTGAACCCGCCGAATGATTCGTCAGCTCCAAATCGCCCTGATACTTCGGCAAGCCCCCAGTCAAGTTTTCCGCGATGATGTCCTTGAACATCTGATCCGCGGGAGACGAAATCACACGCAGCGGCCCCATGCCCATCCGCATCTCCTGCCCGGTCGTTGGTGGCGCCTGCTCGTGCTGATCCTCATCATCGTCGCGCCCCTGAGGCGGCAGGATGCCCACGCTTTTAGTGATCATTTCCTCGATTAATTTCACGGAAGTTTCGTCTGGCGATCCGCCGATGTCACCCGTTCCGTAGTAGTGGTAATCCGTGTATGCTCCGCTTACCTTGCCATCCAAATTCACACGATTCGGCCAATCGACGAAATCGTGCGCCCCGGGCGGCGGCGTGGAAGTCGTCAAGTCGTAATGCACGGGAGCACTATAGCTGCCCGGGTTGAGCGCCGCGATCACACCGTGGCCATCCGGGCCAATCCACAATCCCACGTTGAATGGAGTGCCCACTGGTGTTTCTTCTGGAGAATCCGGCCCGCCAACCGGCGCCGAAGAACCCCACGTAAGCTTTTGCGTCGAAAAACCCTTTACTCCTGCCGCATACAAAATGCTGGGTAAGTCTGCGGGGAAACCGAAACAGTCCGGCAGCATGTATTCGTCGCTGGCCTTCCCGAATTCGTGGCGAAAATATTCATTGCCGTAGAGCACTTGGCGAATGATCGATTCCGGCGACGGCGAATTGACGTCATTCTCTTCCATGGACGATCCCGCCGGAAACCATTGTCCGGTCGCAACGTAATGCCTGATTTTCGCGAAGTCCGCCGGATAGTATTCCTTCATCATCATGTAACGGTTTGCGCCGGTCCAATTGAAGATATAGTGGGGATATTTAGGGAAGAGCGCGAAATTCTCCTTCATCGTGTTCAGTAAATATTCCGAAATGACCTGCGGATACTCCCATCGCCACTGTGTGTCGAGGTGCGCATAGCCCACGAGATACAGTGTCGGCAGAGTGCGTAGATTTGGCATCTTCGATGATGCAACGGCTCCGGCCTTTTGCGGGGCCTTGGCTCGAACCGGTGTTTTCGGCGTTTGCGCAATGACTGGTGAACCCAGCCAAACAAGGTTAAGGAGTAAGCCGCTAAGTATCAAAGCTCGCAGATGCCAATTTTTCATTTCTTCCCCAGTAGTAAGGAAGCTGCATGAAGCAGCTTCCAGAATTTCAAATCGTCCCTAAGTAGCCGTTCCCTGTCGCATGCATCGCGCCGCAAATCAGCGACAAACTGCCTCGCAGCGCCATAACTATACGCGTTTCGCCATCGAAGTCCCAACGCTTCCTCGATTCGAAGCTGTTAGCGCATCCCGCGTACGGGTTCACCCGCTGATTTTCCTGCATCAGGAGTAACTTCAAGCCCGCTGCGCGCAAGCTGGCGCGAAAGCGCCCACGCGAAAATAACCGCCAACGACGAAAGCAGCGCCCCTGATCCCCAGCGATGCAGCAACAATTTCCCCGCACCGAAGAGAGCGCAGTAAACCATCGCGCAGCCGAGAATCCAGCAGTAGAGATTGCTTGCCAATTCGCGGGTTTGCTCAATTTCCGGGGCTTGCGCGGCGATCGTTCTCCAACCGTTCACTTGTGGTCGCACCTTGCGGTAGAACGAAACCAAGATCTCATCCGGTTCGGGCTTTGTCACGAACGTCACGATCACCCACACGAGCGTCGTAATCAGCGTCGTGGCTAGTGCATCCTTGGCAAACTGCACTGTGCTGTCGCCCGTAAAGAGCGTGGGCCGGTTTAGCATGCGTATCCAAAGCGCATGCCAATCGAGAGCCAGCGTCACAACGAGTGACGACGCCATCGCGGAAATTTCGCTCCACGCATTGATCCGCCACCAGAACCATCTCAAAATGTAAACAGCTCCCGTTCCCGCGCCGAGTTGTAGCACGTCCTCCCATCCCGAGCGAATCGATCCGAGGTGTGCTGCCACGTATCCTGTGATCGCGACGAGCAAGAGCGTCACAGCTTGCGACACGCGCACGTAGTGTCGTTCGCTCGCGTCGCGTTTCAGGAATCGCCGATACACATCGCCGATCAGGTACGACGTCCCCCAGTTCAGCTGCGTGGCGATTGTCGACATGAATGCCGCCAGGAAACCGGCCAGAATAATCCCGCGCAGCGCGTGCGGCACGTAATCGTTCACGATCATCATGTAACTCGTCTCCGGATGCGAAAGCCCCGGATACAAGACGATCGCCGCAAGCGCAGTTAAAATCCACGGCCACGGCCGGAGCGCATAATGCGCAATGTTGAACCACAGAACGGAGTAGAGTCCCTGTTTTTCGTCGCGCGCGCTGAAAATTCTCTGCGCAATATATCCGCCGCC